>NZ_VKHS01000211.1 GCF_014141525.1 Streptomyces calidiresistens | reverse complement strand
GGGAACACCCGGGGCCGCCCGCCCGGGGGTGGAGGGCGGATCCGGAGGCACGCCCCGCTTCCCCCCGACACCGGGAGGGGATCGACGCGGGGTCGGCGCGATTACTGCAGGATCTCGCCCCGGCCGGCCACGTAGGCGCCGCCGACCAGGGTGGCCCCGGCGACGAACGCCAACGCGGTGGCGGGGGTGGCCAGCACCGGCTGCCCCAGCTCGGTGGTCCAGCCCTCGCTGTGCTCACCGAGTTCCCCGAACTCGGCGAGGCGCCGGTCCAGCTTCTGCTCCAGCATGAATGCTCCCGAATGCTTTTTCGGAATGGGTTTCGAGACGAACCGGGCCGGAATCCGGCCGGTTTCCCGGCCGGATCGCCCCGGCGCACACCACTGTTCCAATTGCGGAAGATCCATTGAAGAAGCGGTTTTGTCCACATGCTGCAAAGCCGACGGCACCATCCTGTCGGCGGCCGTTCCGGGGGCCGAAGGGCACCCCGCGA
Organism: Streptomyces calidiresistens; assembly: GCF_014141525.1. Taxonomy (GTDB): domain Bacteria; phylum Actinomycetota; class Actinomycetes; order Streptomycetales; family Streptomycetaceae; genus Streptomyces; species Streptomyces calidiresistens. Next base: position 6,744 of record NZ_VKHS01000211.1, on the reverse strand, counting down.
ACGCCTCGGGGACGCCGCGTCGCGGCGTCCCCGATCGTCCTCCCGGTGGCTGTGTCACGCCCCCGCCCGTCCCGGAGCACCGGGGACCGGCCCCGGCCCGGTTCCCGAACCGCCCCCGAACCACCCCCGAACAACGAGGTGCCCGTGGCCTCGACCGGGAACGGTCGGCACCACGGGCACCACGGGCAGGTCTCCGGTCGGGCCCGGCGGGCCCGAGCCGTCAGCGGCGGCGGCGCTCCGGCCGCCAGACGACCAGCGCCGAGGACTGTCGCACGTCCTGGTAGGGCACCAGGTCGCGCCGGTAGGAGGCGTGCACCTGGGCCTCGCGGCGGCGCATCGCCACGGCCGCGCCGTCCACCGCCTGCTGGAGTTCGGCCACCCGCGACTGGAGCGCCGCGACCTGGTTCTCCAGCTCGATGATCCGCTTGATGCCGGCGAGGTTGATGCCCTCGTCCTGGGAGAGGCGCTGCACCACGCGCAGCAGTTGGATGTCGCGTGCCGAGTAACGGCGTCCCCGACCCGCGGTGCGGTCGGGACAGACCAGGCCGAGCCGGTCGTACTGGCGCAGCGTCTGCGGGTGCAGCCCGGAGAGCTGGGCGGCGACCGAGATCACGTAGACCGGGGTGTCGTCGTTCAGTTCGTAGGGGTTGTCGTACCGGGCGCCGCCGAACGGCGCCTCGGACCGGGTTCCGCCCGGGGTGCTCCCCGGGAGTCCGGTACCGCCCATGCCCTGCCCGGTACCCACTCGACTTGCTCGGCCGTCCACGTCAGTCTCCCTTCGCGGCCTCGAAGAGTCCCGCCCGCGGGTCCTCACCCGCGGCTGCCTCGCGGTACTCCTCCAGGGCCTTCCTCGCCCTTTCCCCCATGTCGCGCGGCACGGTCACCTCGATGGTGACCAGCAGGTCGCCGCGTGTTCCGTCCTTGCGCGTCGCGCCCTTGCCCCGGGCGCGCATGGTCCGTCCGCCCGGCGTTCCGGGCGGCAGCTTGAGCGTCACCGGCGGCCCGCCGAGGGTCGGCACCTTGATATCAGCACCGAGTGCGGCTTCGGGGAAGGTCACCGGCACGGTAATCGTCAGATTGTCGCCACGCCGGCCGAAGAGGGGGTGCGAATCGACGTGCACGGTGACGTAGAGGTCACCGTTGGGGCCACCCCGCTCACCCGGCGCGCCCTTGCCGCGCAACCGGATGCGCTGCCCGTCCGAGACACCCGCCGGGATGCGCACCTGCATGGTCCGCGAACTCGTCGCCCGGCCACTGCCCCGGCACACCGAACAGGGGTTCTCGGCGATCAGCCCGCGCCCCTTGCAGTCCACGCACGGGTCGGTGAGCGAGAACCCGCCCCCTCCGCCCCGGCTGACCTGACCGGTGCCCACGCAGGTCGGGCAGACCCGCGGCGTGCCGTTGGTGTCCCCGGTGCCCGCGCACGCCTTGCAGGCGGCGCTGGAGGACATCCGCAGCGGCACGGTGGCGCCGTCCACGGCCTCGGTGAAGCTCAACGTCACCTCGGACTCGATGTCCTGACCCCGCCTCGGCTGGACCCGCGAGCCCGGGCCCCCGCGGTTGAACAGGCCGCCGAAGACGTCGCCGATGCCGCCGCCGAAGCCGCCGGCGCCACCCGTGGTGCCGGTCCCTGCACCCCCGGCCCCGGCTCCGAAGAGGTCGTTGAGGTCGAAGTTGAACTGCCCGCCGGCGCCCGGGCCCGGCCGGAAGCCACCGCCGCCGAACAGGGCGCGCGCCTCGTCGTACTCCTTGCGGCGCTTGGCGTCACCGAGGACGTCGTACGCCTCGGAGACGTCCTTGAACCGCTCCTCGGCCTTGGCGTCACCGGTGTTGGCGTCCGGGTGGTACTCCCGGGCCAGCTTGCGGTACGCCTTCTTGATCTCCGCCTCGGTGGCGTCCTTGGGGACGCCGAGAACCTTGTAGTAGTCCTTCTCGATGAAGTCCTTGGTGCTCATCGCGGCGTCCCTCCTTCCATCGGCCCGGCGCCGGCCGGTGTCGCCCGTGGTTCCCGTGCCGCCGGTGCTGCCCCTGCTGCCAGTGTTCCCAGCGCTCCCCGTGGTCGGGCCGCGCGCCTGCGCGGCAGCCCCCGGCGGACCCCGAGGGGTCCGCCGGGGGCGTCACCGTCAGCCCTCGTCCGGGCCACCGTTCTCCTTCTCGCCGCTCCCGCCGTCGGCGGAGTCCCCGGCGGGGGACTCCCCGGCCGACGTCTCGCCGGCCGGCGAACCGGGCTGGGGCTCGGCCACACCGACCCGCGCGGGGCGGATCGTGCGCTCACCGATGCGGTACCCCGGCTGGAGGATCTGCACGCACGTCGTCTCCTTGACGTCCGGCGAGTAGCTGTGCATCAGCGCCTCGTGGATCGTCGGGTCGAACGGCTCGCCCTCCTTGCCGAACTGCATCAGCCCCAGCTTGGCGGCGACCGTCTCCAGCGATTCGGCCACCTGCTTGAAGCCACCGACGAGTTCGCCGTGGTCCCGGGCGCGGCCGATGTCGTCGAGCACCGGCAGCAACTCGGTCAGGAGGTTGGCGATCGCGATCTCCTTGACGGCGACCCGGTCGCGCTCCACCCGGCGGCGGTAGTTCTGGAACTCGGCCTGCAGCCGCTGGAGATCGAGCGTGCGCTCGTTCAGGGCGGTGCGGACCTGGTCCAGTTGGGCGGTGAGCCCGGCCTCGCGGGCGGCCGCGGCGGCCGCAGCGGCCTCCGGGTCCTGCTCACCGGTGTCGGCGGGGTCCGAAGTCTCCCCCGTCGGCGTACCGCCCTCGGCGGGCGGGGTGTCGGCGCCCCCCTCGGCGGCGCGGGCGCCGTCCGAGGGGGACTCCGGGGTGGTGCCGGCGTCGGGGACCTCGGGCTCCTGGTCGTTGTCGAAGCCCTTGGGGTCCGAGGTCACGCGGCACCACCCTTCGGCTTCTCGTCGTCCACGATCTCGGCGTCGACGACGTCCTCGTCGGAGGAGCCGCCCTCGGTCCGGGCGCCGCCGCCCTCGCCGCCGGCGGCCGAGCCGGAGCCCTGGGCATCGGCGTACAGGGCCTGGCCCAGCTTCTGGCTGGTGGCCGCGACCTTCTCGGACGCCTCGCGGATGGCCGCGGTGTCCTCGCCCTTCAGCTTCTCCTTGAGGTCGGCGACGGCCGTCTCGACCTCGGTCTTGACGTCACCGGGGACCTTCTCGGCGTTCTCCTTGATGAAGTTCTCGGTGGTGTAGACCAGCTGCTCGGCCTGGTTGCGGGTCTCGGCCGCCTCGCGGCGCTTGGCGTCCTCGTCCGCGTACTGCTCGGCCTCGCGCATCATGCGCTCGATGTCGTCCTTCGGCAGCGCGGAGCCACCGGTGACGGTCATCCGCTGCTCCTTGCCGGTACCGAGGTCCTTGGCGGAGACGTGCATGATGCCGTTGGCGTCGATGTCGAAGGTGACCTCGATCTGCGGGACGCCGCGCGGGGCGGGCGGCAGACCGGTCAGCTCGAACATCCCGAGCTTCTTGTTGTACGCCGCGATCTCGCGCTCGCCCTGGTAGACCTGGATCTGCACCGAGGGCTGGTTGTCGTCGGCGGTGGTGAAGATCTCCGAGCGCTTGGTGGGGATCGTGGTGTTGCGCTCGATGAGCTTGGTCATGATGCCGCCCTTGGTCTCGATGCCCAGGGACAGCGGGGTGACGTCCAGCAGCAGGACGTCCTTGACCTCGCCCTTGAGGACACCGGCCTGGAGGGAGGCGCCGATGGCGACGACCTCGTCCGGGTTGACGCCCTTGTTGGCCTCCTTGCCGCCGGTCAGCTCGCGCACCAGCTGGGCCACGGCGGGCATCCGGGTGGAACCACCGACGAGCACCACGTGGTCGATCTCGGACAGCTGGATGCCGGCGTCCTTGATGACGTTGTGGAACGGGATCTTGCAGCGCTCCAGCAGGTCCGAGGTGAGCTGCTGGAACTGCGCCCGGGTCAGCTTCTCGTCGAGGTGCAGCGGGCCCTCGGCGGAGGCGGTGATGTAGGGCAGGTTGATCGAGGTCTCGGTGGACGAGGACAGCTCGATCTTGGCCTTCTCCGCGGCCTCGCGCAGGCGCTGCAGGGCCATCTTGTCGCGGGAGAGGTCCACGCCGTGGGCGGACTGGAAGCTCTTGACCAGGTGGTCCACGACGCGCTGGTCCCAGTCGTCGCCACCGAGGTTGTTGTCGCCGTTGGTGGCCTTGACCTCCACCACGCCGTCGCCGATCTCCAGCAGGGAGACGTCGAAGGTACCGCCACCGAGGTCGAAGACCAGGATGGTCTGGTCGTCCTTCTCCAGACCGTAGGCGAGGGCGGCGGCGGTGGGCTCGTTGACGATGCGCAGGACGTTCAGACCCGCGATCTCACCGGCCTCCTTGGTGGCCTGCCGCTCGTGGTCGTTGAAGTAGGCGGGAACGGTGATCACCGCGTCGGTGACCTTCTCACCCAGGTAGGACTCGGCGTCCCGCTTCAGCTTCTGCAGGATGAAGGCGCTCATCTGCTGCGGGTTGAAGTCCTTGCCGTCCAGGTTGATCTTCCAGTCGGTGCCCATGTGGCGCTTGACCGACCGCACCGTCCGGTCCACGTTGGTGACCGCCTGGCGCTTGGCGACCTCGCCGACGAGCACCTCGCCGTTCTTGGCGAAGGCGACGACGGACGGCGTGGTCCTGGCGCCCTCGGCATTGGCGATGACGGTGGGCTCACCGCCCTCGAGAACACTGACGACGGAGTTCGTCGTACCCAGGTCGATGCCGACCGCACGTGCCATGTCAGATCCTCCAGCCGAATCCTTGAGTAGCGTTGACTCAAGAGTGCCCGAGGATGCGGACGACGTCAAACAGCCTGAGCGCATCCGACTCAACTATTGGGTCGGATGCGCACTCAAGGGGGCCGGGGCCGGCGATCGGACCACCCCGGGACAGGGGCGGGGGCCCGGTGCGCACCCACCGGGCCCCCTTGTCACCCGTGGGGTGCCCCTGCCCGCCCCGGGCCGCCCCAATCACCAAAAAGGGCAGATCGGGAGAATTTGTTTCCCGGGCGCGCGGGCCCGCCCGGGAGGCCCCGGGTCGGGGCGCCCCCGTCAGCCGTCCCCCTCCGACCCGGCGCCCGCGCCGCCGTCGGCCCCGCTCTCCTCCTCGGCGAGCGCCTGGATCTCCGCCAGCACCGCGGCCGGGTCCCCGTCCGGGCCGACCGCCCGGTTCAGGTGCTCCAGGAGCAGGCCGCGCACCGCCGGCCAGGAGTGCTTGTTGAGCGGCTGGAGCTCGGCCCGCGGCATCTGGTCCACGAACTCCCACAGGTGCCGGTGGTCCTCGTCCTCCAGCAACAGCTGCGAGGCCGAGACGGTGGTGGGGATCGTGCCGTGCCGCCCGCTGGAGAGGGCGTGGTTCTCCGGCCGGTAGAGGAACTCCAGGAAGGCCCCCACCTCGTCCTCGTGCCCGTGCTCGCGGAAGGCGATCAGCCAGTCGGAGATGCCGGTGGGAACCCCGGGGCCGCCGTCCCGGGAGGGGAAGGGGACGTGCGCGTAGTCGACACCGGCCTGCTCCATCGCCACCAGCATCGCCGGGTGCCCCATCATCATGCCGACCTCGCCGGCGAAGAAGCCGCCGTAGGAGGTGGCGCGGTCCAGCTCGGCGGGGGGCGGGCCGGTCAGCCCCTCGGCGACGAGGTTGTCCCGCAGCCACTCCAGCGCCTCGATGTTCTCGGCCGAGTCGACGGCGTAGTGGTCACCGTTGTCGGTGTAGCCGCCACCGGCGCCGAGCATCCACACCAGCGCCTCCTCGTGCACCCCGTCGGGGCCGAACTGCAGGGCGTAGGGAATGGACACCCCGGCGTCCCGCAGGGCTCGGGCGGCCCCCAGCAGCTCGGACCAGTCGCCCGGCGGTTCCTCCACCCCGGCGCGCTCCAACAGGTCGAGGTTGACGAACAGGCGCGGGGTGCTGGAGACGAAGGGGATGCCGTACTGCTCCCACCGGTACTCCGCCGCCCGGACGAGCGGCATGTGGAAGTCGGCCTGCGTGGTCAGCGGCAGCAGGTCCGACGCGGAGTACAGCAGTTCGTCGGCGGCGTACTCGGCGAACGACCCGGTCTGGGCGATGTCGGGCGGTTCGCCGGCCGCGACCCGCTCGGCGAGGACGGTGTCGGCGTTCTCCCAGGGGACGAGCTCCACCTCGACGGTGATGCCGGGGTTCTCCTCCTCGAAGCGGGCGGTGAAGTCGTCCCAGAACTCCGAGGTGGGGATGGCGGCGCGCTGTCCGAAGTCGGCGGCCAGGACGGTGATGGCGACCTCCCCGTCGGAGGCGCAGGCGGTGGGGCCGACGGCGAGGGTGATCGCCAGCAGACCGGTCATGGTCACGCGGCGCGCCCGGCGCCCGCGGGCGCCGGATCGGGGCGCCGGGTCGGGGAGATCCGGGCGGGAAACGGGCCGGGGGCGGAAACGGCGCCGGCTCCCGGCGCACCCTCCGATCCGACCGGTCGGTATGTCACGTGCGTCATGGTCTGTCCGATTACGTCGTCGCACGACGAAGCCCCCTTGCCACGCTTCCTGCGGGATGGATGGCGGAATCCACCCGAAAAGTCGCCGGAGATTACCACGCGAAAGCCGCGATACGGGATGTATCGGGCGGGGCCGCCGGGCGTCCGGACCTCGCGTCCGCGTTCCGGCCCGTCCGCCGCCCCGCGCCTCCCGCGCCACGTTCCCGGGTCCGTCGATCGACGGAAAGACCGCCGTCACAACTTTTCCCCGCCCGTTTCCCGCCCGTGACCGAACACCCC
>NZ_VKHS01000210.1 GCF_014141525.1 Streptomyces calidiresistens | reverse complement strand
GGACGGGGGGTGGGACGACGACGGCTTCGGCCTCGGCTCCGCCCCGCGCACCCCGGCCGAGCCGGTGGGCGAGAAGGAGGCGCTGGCCGCCGCCCGTCCCGTGCTGGAGGCCCTGGGGCTGGGCGGGATGGAGGCGGACGCCGGAACCGCCTTCGGGGAGAACCGCGCCGTGCGGGTCTCCCCCACCATCGACGACCTGCGGGTGCTCAACTGGGACACGCTGGTGGAGATCGACCCCGAGGGCTCCCCGGTGGCCGGGTCGGGCACCCTGCTGGAGGCCGAACCGGCCGAGGAGTACCCGCTGGTGAACGCGGAGGGCACGCTCGACCTGCTCAACGAGACGCTCGACGCGGACCCCGTCCCTCCGGCGGATCTCCCCGCGGAGGACCGTGCCGGTGCGGAGGAGCCGGTGACCGACAACGGTCCGGGCGGGGACGCGGAGGGGGGCCCGGCCCGTGAGGTCGCCCCGGTCGCCCCCGACGGTGTCGGCCTGCCGGGTGAGATCCCGCCGGGGGACGGCGGGGACCACGGCGAGGAGGGGGCCGGGGAGACCCTGCGGGTGGTGGACGCCGAGCCGGTTCTGGCGCCCTACCTGACCGCGGAGGGGCCGATGCTGGTGCCCTCCTGGCTGTTCACGGTGGAGTCCCCCGACGCCTCCGGGCTCGGCTTCCCGGTCTCGCACCCCGCGGTGCACCCCGATCACGTCGAGGGCGCCGGCCGGGGGCCGGGTGCCGGGGAGGCGGCGGCACCGCCCGCCCGGGAGCCGGGTCTCGTTCCCGGCGGGGGCCCGACCGACGATCCCGGCGAGCACCGGGCGTCCGGGCCCCGGGACCCGGACCCGGAGACCGGTCTCTACCCGCCGGGGGACATGGAGGGCGGGGACGGCGGCTCGGACGACCCGATGACGGCTCCGTACGTCTCCGCCGATCCGGGGGATCCGTACGCGCTGATCCACCACCACTGGCAGGGGGTCTGCGGGGAGTACCGGATCGTCGCCGAGGAAACGGCGGAGAGCGTGACCCTGCGGGTGGAGCCGGAGCCCACCGACCCGGAGACGGTGTGCATCATGATCGCCGTCGCGGTGGCCGACCGGGTCCCGCTGGAGGAGCCGCTGGGCGACCGCACGGTGTTCGACGGTGAGGGTCGGGAACTGCCCCGTTCCTGAGTCGGGCCCCGGCGCCTTCCGCCGGGGCCCCTCGGCCGCCGCACGCGGCGAACGGCGCGGGTCCGCTCCCGGAGGGGAGCGGACCCGCGCCGTTCGGGTCCGAGGGGCGCCGCGCGGGGCGGAGCCGGCTCGACGGTCAGCTGAAGGAGTCGCCGCAGGCGCAGGAGCCGGTGGCGTTGGGGTTGTCGATCGTGAAGCCCTGCTTCTCGATGGTGTCGACGAAGTCGATGGAGGCGCCGTGCAGGTAGGGGGCGCTCATCCGGTCGGTGACGACCTTCACGCCGTCGAAGTCCTTCACCACGTCCCCGTCGAGCGAGCGCTCGTCGAAGAAGAGCTGGTAGCGCAGTCCGGAGCAACCCCCCGGCTGCACGGCGACGCGCAGCGACAGGTCCTCGCGGCCCTCCTGCTCCAGCAGGCTCTTGACCTTGGCCGCGGCAGCGTCGGACAGGATGATGCCGTCACTCGCAACGGTCTTGTCCTCAACGGACATGTGTTCCACTCCCGGGTCGTTGGACTGCTCTGCCGTCTGCGCGAACAGTCGGCCGACCGGTTTCATTCCGCGGTCGGCGTTCTTCGCTTCTCGTGGGCTTCCGGTTCGGCTCTCCGGAGGCTCCCTCCCGGTCCGGGTCGAGGGCCGGGTCCCGGCGAGGGAACCGGCGGGTCCGGGCCGGCGGGTGCGGGGCGGGCCCGCCCTCCCATGCTCGCACACCCGCGATCGGTCGGTCCCGACCCGGAACCCGACCCCGACACACGGTATGCGTCACAGTGACGCGATCAACAGGAATCGGCATCGTCACAGCGACGAAAAGCCGCTATCATAATTACCGTCAATAAGACGAAAAGAGTCGTCGGGTCGCTTCCGCAGCGGGCCGCGTCGGAGGCACCCGCCGGACCCCGCCCACGGGACAACGGGCCGGAACGGGTCGCTTCCGCGCGTCCGCGCGGGGCACGGCCCCGTGTCGTTCCGGGATGCCCCGCGCGGTACCGCGCGGAGAGCGGCACGGAACGCCGCGAGGCCGCCGGAAACCCGTCGAAGCAGCGCAGAAGCCCCCAGAAGTCCGCAGAAGCCCGCGGAATCCCCGCAGAAGCCCCCGCAGAAAGGGTGCGTGTCGTGACCACCGCCCAGACCCCGGACGTCCAGCCCACCCCGCTCGCCCTGCTCCTGCTGGGGCGGGGCGCCGACCCGGCCAGCGAGCGCGGGGTGGACTGCCCCGGCGACCTGCCCTCCCCCTCCGACCCCGGCCTGGTCGAACGCGCCCGGGCCGCCAAGGAGCGCCTCGGGGAGAAGGTCTTCGTCCTCGGCCACCACTACCAGCGCGACGAGGTGATCGAATTCGCCGATGTCACCGGTGACTCCTTCAAGCTCGCCCGTGACGCCGCCGCCCGCCCGCAGGCCGAGTACATCGTCTTCTGCGGCGTGCACTTCATGGCCGAGTCGGCGGACATCCTCACCTCCGACGCCCAGCAGGTGATCCTCCCCGACCTCGCGGCGGGTTGCTCGATGGCCGACATGGCCACCGCCGAGCAGGTCGAGGAGTGCTGGGACGCGCTCACCGCGGCCGGCGTCGCCGAGGACACCGTCCCCGTCTCCTACATGAACTCCTCCGCCGACATCAAGGCCTTCACCGGCCGGCACGGCGGCACCATCTGCACCTCCTCCAACGCCCGGCGTGCCCTGGAGTGGGCCTTCGACTCCTCCGGCGGCGGCGGGCGGCGGGTGCTCTTCCTGCCCGATCAGCACCTGGGCCGCAACACCGCCATCCGCGACCTGGGGATGGCGCCGGAGGACTGCGTGGTCTACAACCCGCACCGGCCGAACGGCGGGCTCACCCCCGAGCAGTTGCGCGACGCCCGGATGATCCTGTGGCGCGGCCACTGCTCCGTGCACGGCCGCTTCTCCCTCGACTCGGTGCGCGAGGTCCGCGAGCGGATCCCCGGCGTCAACGTCCTGGTGCATCCCGAGTGCCGGCACGAGGTGGTGGCCGCGGCCGACCGGGTGGGGTCCACGGAGTACATCATCCGCGCCCTGGAGGAGGCGCCGGCCGGCTCGAAGTGGGCGATCGGCACCGAGCTGAACCTGGTCCGCCGGCTGGCCAAGCGGTACGCCCCGGAGGGCAAGGAGGTCGTCTTCCTCGACCGCACGGTGTGCTTCTGCTCCACCATGAACCGCATCGACCTGCCCCACCTGGTGCGCAGCCTGGAGTCGTTGGCCGAGGGGCGGGTGGTCAACCGGATCACCGTGGACGAGGAGACCGCGCACTGGGCGCGGGTGGCGCTGGAGCGGATGCTGGCCCTCCCCTGAGCGGGGTCCCCCACCCGAACGGGGGCCCACCGCCCGGGGATCCGCGGCCCCTCCGACGCCCCCTCACCCGCCGGGCCCGCCGGCGTTCCGCCCCCGACATCCGGGGCGGGACACCGGCGGGCCCGTTCGTCACGGGGTGCCGTTGGGAACGCCCTCGGCCATGAGGGGCACGACCCGGCCGGGAGGAACGGCGGCAACAGTCGCGACGGGAAGAGGCCGGGACCGTGCCGCCCGATGTCGGCCCGGGCGCCCTTCCGCCACCGCCCCCGTCGTCATCGGGGGCGAGGTGGGAAAGGCTCACTCCCGCGCCCACTCGTACGCGTGATCGGAGACGAATTCGGCAAAGGTGCGCGGCGGACGGCCGGTCAGTTCGAGCACCGCGGTGCCGACCCGGTCCTCGCGTCCCTCCTTGATCCCGCGCTCGACGGCGGCAAGGGCGTCGGCGAACTCCGGCGGCATTCCGGAGGCACGGTAGAGGGCGGCCTGCTCCTTCTCCGTAATACGCTTCACCCGAACCTCTCTGCCGGTCCGCGCGGTGATGATCTGCGCGGCCTGTGGATAGCTCATCCCACACGGCCCGGTGATCAGGTAGTCGCTCCGGGCGTCCGCCCCCGGGTCGACCAACAGCGCGGCGGCACCGGCCGCGATGTCCCGTACGTCGACCCACCCCAGCCTGCCGTCACCGGCTGCGGTGCGGATCTCACCGTGTCGATGAATGTGCTCGGCCAGTGGGTGCGGGCGCAGGAAGTTCTGCATGAAGCCGGACGCGCGGAGCACCACGCCTCCGGGTTGAGCCCGAACCCGGGCGGCCATCTCCACGGCGCTGGGTGCGTTCGGCAGCACGATGGCGGAGCCGAGCATCACGAGGCGCCGGATACCGGCCCGCCGCGCCCGGCGCAGGAAGGGCTCGACCAGCGGCAGCGGGTCCACACTCTCCACCGGGGGAACCAGGAAGACCCGGTCCGTCCCGTCGAGCGCGGGTCCGTGTGTGGTCGGGTCGTTCCAGTCGAAGCGGATCGCATCGGGATCGGCCGCGTCCGGGTTCCGGCCGGCGACCCGTGTCCGCACGCCGGCGTTGCGGAGTACTTGCACCAACGCCTTACCGGTCTTGCCGGTCCCTCCGGTCACGAGCACTCCGGACATCAGGTGTTCCTTTCCATCGAGTCGATCGATTCGGTGAGCCCCCCCGGCATCGGCGGCCACCGACAACGGGCTCCGGTCATCCCGATACGGGGCGATCAGCCCGTCGCGGACCGCGGGAACCACGATGTGGTCCGGGCGGCAGGGCCGGGAAGTGGCCACGGTGCGGCCGATGGCCGTCCACTCCACCACAGCGGTGTCCGTGTGATCCGTGGGCCGCACGGTGGGCGCGGCCACCTCCTTCATGTCCATCGGATCCGGATGGGGGCGAGGTGGGCACGTACCTCCTCGCGTCCGTGGAGAACACGAGGGGAGCCCCCGGCCGCGAAGGGGAATTCCGCGATTCCCCCCGGGCGCCCACGGGTCCGCCACGGCATTCCTGTCCTCGGCCGACATCAGGTCGATCATGCGGCGAAAAAATTCATCGGGCGCACCGGACACCGTTTCCCCTCGTGGTCGACGAACCGACCGGGCCACCGTGCCCAGCGGATGGGTGGGCGCGGAACGGACAGTTGAGCCCCGGACCACCGGTGTGAGGCTCGGCTGTCCCTCCTGTGGCAGGATCGAGGAGTGAGCAGCCGGGAACTCGCGGACTTCCTCCGCCGCCGTCGTGAGGGCCTGCGGCCGGAAGACGTGCCGGCCGAAGCGGCGCTTCCACCGAGCCGGCGCGCCCGCCGCACACCCGGACTGCGCCGCGAAGAGGTGGCCGCCCTGGCCCAGGTGTCGGCGAGCTACTACGAACGGCTGGAACGGGCACGGGCACCCCGGCCCTCACCGCAGGTGCTGTCCGCGCTGGCGAGGGCTCTCCGGCTCACCGAAGCGGAGCGTGACCACCTGGCCCGCCTGGCCGGACAGGTGCTGCCGGCGGAGAACGACGGCGCGCCGGAGCGCGTACCCGAGGAGGCCCAACGGCTGCTCGGCAGACTTGACGGCATCCCCGCCTACATCGTCAACGACCGGCAGGACATCGTCGCCTGGAACGCGGCAGCCGCAGCCCTGATCACGGACTTCTCCCGTCTCACACCCGACGAGCGCAATCTCACGCGCCTCTCGAGGAGATTCCGTGACACCCTCTGCACCGGCGCGCCCGGTTCGGAGGCCGATTTCTCTCGGCAGGTGGCCGCCGAATTGCGCGCGGCCCGCGTTCGGTACCCCGCGGACAACGTGCTCGCAGAGCTGATCAACGAGTTCGCGGCCCACGATCCGGATTTTGCGAGCAGTTGGCGTCATCACGCTGTGCGCCCCGTTCCCTGCGTGCGAAAAAATCTGCGTCACCCCACGCTGGGCGAGCTGGAAATCGACCGGCACGTCCTCGGCCTGCCCGGCTCGGGTTTCTCCCTGGTGATGTACACCGCGGAAGCCGGCAGCCCCAGCGACTCCGCGCTGAAGAGCCTTTGACCGCCGCCCGCACGGAAGCCACCGCGCGGGGGTGTGGCCGCGCGGGTGGAACCGCGGCGCGGTCCGTCCCCGGGTGGGGCCGGGACCACCGGAGGTGACGGCTCCGATCCGGTTGTCCGCGCCGTGGGCGTGGGTCACCGGAAGCGGGCGCCCGACCGGCACCTCCCCGGGCCTCGTCCCGCGCAGCGGAACGACCCCGGACTCACCCACAGGGGCGACCGCACACCGGATCACCACCGTTCACGGCCGGGGGCAGCGCTCCCACCGGCACCCCGTCATCCGGTGGACGCGGTCGGCGCGGGCCGGGCGTCGAAGGTGTCGCCCCCGCCGCCCGGGGCGGGCCCGCTCCGCTCGCACCCCTCGGCGAGGAACAGCAGCCCGAGCAGCGAGCCGATCAGGAGCACGACGATCATCCGGGAACGCGTGTTCATGCACCGATCATGCCGGCGCGTCCCTCCTCGGCGCGGCCCGCCCGATCCCCCCGCAGCCGGCCCGTACCAGACCCGACTCGTAGGCCACGATGACCAGTTGGGCCCGGTCCCGGGCACCCAGCTTGGTGAGCAGCCGGTTGATGTGCGTCTTGACGGTGAGCGGGCTGACCGAGAGGCGTTCCGCGATCCCGTCGTTGGACCACCCGGCCGCGACCTCCACCAGCACCTCGCGCTCCCGGGCCGTCAGGGCCTCCAGTCCCACCGGTTCGGCCGGCACCTCCGAGCGGCTCTCCTCCTGCTCCAGGAAGCGACGGATCAGACCGCCGGTGGCCGACGGCGAGAGCGGGGACTCACCGCCCGCCGCCCGCCGGATCGCGGTGATCAGTTCCTCGGGCTCCGCGCCCTTGCCGAGGAACCCCGAGGCTCCCGCCCGCAACGCGGCCACCACGTGGTCGTCCTGCTCGAAGGTGGTGAGGACGAGGACCCGCACCCCCGCGGTGGACGGATCGGCGAGGATCGCCCGGGTGGCCTCCAGGCCGTCGACGCCGGGCATCCGGATGTCCATCAGCACGACGTCCACCCCGGGGTCCGCCCCCGGGCCCGGGGCGGCGAGCGCCTCCAGCACCTCGCGTCCGTTCCCCGCCTCGCCCACCACCGTCATGTCCGGCTCGGAATCGACCAGCACCCGCAGCGCGCTGCGCAGCAACACCTGGTCGTCGGCGAGCAGTACCCGGATCATTCCCGCTCCTCCCCGGCACACGGGAGGATGCGGCGGATGCCCCGCTCCCCCCTCGCGGAC
>NZ_VKHS01000021.1 GCF_014141525.1 Streptomyces calidiresistens | reverse complement strand
CCGCACCCCCGCTCCCGGCCCGCGTCCCCGGCGGCCCCTCACCCGTCCCGCGCCTCCCGGCGCGCCGGGAGGCGCGGCGGGACGAGGAGCGGCACCCTGGAGGGGTGGTGGACCCGGTGGCGCCGATGGACCCCGTGGGGACGGGGCGACGCGGGCACGGCGGCAGCGGTCGATCCGACGTGCCCCGCGGCGGGTTCCCCGGGTTTCCCGGGGTCGATGGGACACCCGGGGCACGACGGGCTTCCCACCCACCGTGCGCCGAGACCCGGGAAATCAACGAAAACCCCCGGAAAACACCAGCTCGGCAAGGGTTTCCGGGGTTCCCGGCGGTTCTTGTCCCGGTGAACGAACAGGGACCGACGGGCCCGGGCCCCGGGGGTAGGCTCGACCCCGCCGACGGCCTCGCCTCCCGAAAGATCCGGAGGAGTGCCGCGGCCCCGGCCTCACTATCCGGAGAGGAGCCCTGAAGCAGGGTGAGCACCACATCGAACAGCAGCGAACTCGACTGGACAGAACTGGACCGGCGCGCCGTGGACACCGCCCGTGTCCTGGCGATGGATTCCGTACAGCGGGTCGGCAACGGGCACCCGGGGACGGCGATGAGCCTGGCCCCCGCCGCCCACCTCGTCTTCCAGAAGCTGATGCGCCACGACCCCTCCGACCCGGACTGGGCGGGTCGCGACCGCTTCGTGCTGTCCGTGGGCCACAGCAGTCTGACGCTCTACATCCAGCTCTACATGACGGGCTACGGGCTGGAACTGGAGGACCTCAAGGCCTTCCGCACCTGGGGCAGCAGGACCCCGGGGCACCCGGAGCACGGCCACACCGTCGGCGTGGAGACCACCACCGGCCCGCTGGGCCAGGGAGTGGCCAACGCCGTGGGCATGGCGATGGCCTCCCGGTACGAGCGCGGTCTGTTCGACCCCGACACGCCGGTGGGCGAGTCCCCCTTCGACCACACCGTCTGGGTCTTCGCCGGTGACGGCGACCTCCAGGAGGGCGTCTCCGCCGAGGCCGCCTCCCTGGCCGGTCACCAGAAGCTCGGCAACCTGGTGCTGCTGTGGGACGACAACCACATCTCCATCGAGGGCGACACCGAGACCGCGATCAGCGAGGACGTCCTCGGCCGGTTCGAGGCGTACGGCTGGCACGTGCAGCGGGTACCGCAGGCCGAGAACGGCGACCTCGACCCCGTCGCCCTGTACGAGGCGATGGTCGCCGCCCGGGCCGAGACCTCCCGACCCTCGATCATCGCCGCGCGTTCCATCATCGCCTGGCCCGCCCCCAACGCCCAGAACACCGAGGCCGCCCACGGCTCGGCGCTGGGCGCCGAGGAGGTGGCCGCCACCAAGCGCGTCCTGGGCTTCGACCCCGAGCGGGACTTCCTCGTGGAGCCCGAGGTGCTGGAGCACGTCCGGGGCGCCCGGGCCCGGGGCCGGGCGCTGCGCGCCGAGTGGGAGGAGCGACTGGCCGCCTGGCAGGAGGCCAACCCGGAGCGGGCCGCCGAGTGGGAGCGGATCCGCGCCGGCCGGCTGCCCGAGGGGTGGGAGAAGGCCCTGCCCTCCTTCGAGCCGGGCAAGGACGTCGCGACCCGCAAGGCCTCCGGTCAGGTGCTGAAGGACCTGGGCGCGGTGATCCCGGAGCTGTGGGGCGGCTCGGCCGACCTCGCCGGTTCCAACAACACCACCATCGACGCCGGCTCCTCCTTCCTGCCGGAGGGCAACAGCCTGCCGAGCGCCGACCCCTACGGGCGGACCATCCACTTCGGCATCCGCGAGCACGCCATGGGCTCGACGATGAACGGCATCGCCCTGCACGGCAACACCCGTGTCTACGGGGGCACCTTCCTGGTCTTCTCGGACTACATGCGCCCGGCGGTGCGGTTGGCCGCGCTGATGGAACTGCCGGTGACCTACGTCTGGACCCACGACTCCATCGGCCTGGGCGAGGACGGCCCCACCCACCAGCCGGTCGAGCACCTCGCCGCGCTGCGCGCCATCCCCGGCCTGAACGTGGTGCGGCCGGCCGACGCCAACGAGACCGCGATCGCCTGGCGCGAGATCCTGCGCCGGCACGGCGAGCGGTCCGCCCCCCACGCGCTGGCGCTCACCCGCCAGAACGTCCCCACCTACGAGGTCGACGAGGACACCGCGCGGGGCGGCTACGTCCGGGCCGAGGCCGAGGGCGGGGAGCCCCGGGTGATCCTCATCGGCACGGGTTCCGAGGTGCAGCTGGCGATGGCCGCCCGCGAGGAGCTCCAGGCCGCCGGCATCCCCACCCGGGTGGTCTCGATGCCGTGCGTCGAGTGGTTCCAGGAGCAGACGCAGGCGTACCGCGACGGCGTGCTGCCGCCCGGCGTGCGCGCCCGGGTCGCCGTGGAGGCCGGCATCGGCATGAGCTGGTACCGCTGGACCGGTGACGCGGGTCGGGTGGTCTCCCTGGAGCACTTCGGTGCCTCCGCCGACTACACCAAGCTGTTCGAGGAGTTCGGCATCACCGCCGGGGCCGTGGCCGCCGCGGCCCGGGAATCGCTGGCCGCCGCCGAGCGCTGATCCCTACACCAGACAGAGTCAGGAGTTGCGTTACCGATGACCGAGGCACTCAAGCGGCTCTCCGAGGAGGGCGTCGCGATCTGGTTGGACGACCTCTCGCGCAGCCGGATCACCTCCGGTGACCTGGCCGAGCTGATCGACCAGCAGCACGTGGTGGGGGTCACCACCAACCCGGCCATCTTCCAGAAGGCCATCTCCGCCGGCGAGGGGTACGAGCAGCAGGTCGCCGACCTCGCCGTGCGCCGGGTCTCCGTGGAGGAGGCGCTGCGGATGATCACCACCGCGGACGTGCGGGACGCATGCGACGTGCTGCGTCCCGTCTTCGACGCCACCGGTGGCCGGGACGGGCGGGTCTCCATCGAGGTGGACCCCCGGCTGGCGCACGCCACCGCCCCCACCGTGGCCGAGGCCAAGCAGTTGGCCTGGCTGGTGGACCGGCCCAACACCCTGATCAAGATCCCGGCCACCGAGGCGGGCCTGCCCGCCATCACCGAGACGATCGCCCTGGGCATCAGCGTCAACGTCACGCTGATCTTCTCCCTGGAGCGGTACCGCGCGGTGATGGACGCCTACCTCACCGGCCTGGAGCGGGCCCGGGAGAAGGGCCTGGACCTCTCCGGGATCCACTCCGTGGCGTCGTTCTTCGTCTCCCGGGTGGACACCGAGATCGACAAGCGGTTGGACGCGCTGGGCACCGAGGAGGCGAAGGCCCTGCGCGGCAGGGCCGGCCTGGCCAACGCCCGGCTCGCCTTCCGGGCCTACGAGGAGGTCTTCTCCTCGCCCCGCTGGGAGGAGCTGTCCCGGGAGGGCGCCAACGTCCAGCGCCCGTTGTGGGCCTCCACCGGCGTCAAGGACCCGGCCTACCCGGACACCCTGTACGTCACGGAGCTGGTCGCCCCCGGCACCGTCAACACGATGCCCGAGGCGACCCTCCGGGCCGCCGAGGACCACGCGGAGATCACCGGTGACACCATCACCGGCACCCACGAGCGGGCCCGGGCCGACATCGACGCCCTGGCCGACCACGGCATCTCCTACGACGAGGTGGTGAAACTCCTCGAGGTCGAGGGCGTGGAGAAGTTCGAGAGCGCCTGGAACGACCTGCTCGACTCCACCCGCGCCGAGCTGGAACGGCTCGCGCCGGAGGAAGGCCGAGAAGGCGCGTGAGCGGCGACACCACGGCGACCGGGGGCACCACCCCCGCCCCCGGCGCCAACCCGCTGCGGGACCCCGGGGACCGACGGCTGCCGCGGATCGCGGGGCCGTCGGGCCTGGTCATCTTCGGGGTGACCGGGGACCTGTCCCGCAAGAAACTGATGCCCGCGGTGTACGACCTCGCCAACCGGGGTCTGCTCCCGCCGGGCTTCTCCCTGGTCGGCTTCGCCCGACGCGACTGGGAGGACGAGGACTTCGCCAAGGTGGTGCACGACTCCGTCAAGGAGCACGCCCGCACCCCCTTCCGTGAGGAGGTCTGGCGGCAGTTGTCGGAGGGCATGCGGTTCGTGCCCGGCGTCTTCGACGACGACGACGCCTTCGAGACGCTGCGGCAGACCATCGACCGGCTCGACAAGGAGCGCGGTACCGGCGGCAACTTCGCCTTCTACCTGTCGGTGCCGCCGAAGTTCTTCCCCGTGGTGGTGCAGCAGCTCAAGAAGCACGGCCTGTCCGAGGGCAGGGGCGACAGCTGGCGGCGGGCCGTCATCGAGAAGCCCTTCGGGCACGATCTGGCCTCCGCCAGGGAACTGAACCGGACCGTGCACGGCGTCTTCGCCAACCACGAGGTCTTCCGGATCGACCACTACCTGGGCAAGGAGACCGTCCAGAACATCCTGGCGCTGCGCTTCGCCAACACGATGTTCGAGCCGCTGTGGAACCGCAGCTACGTGGACCACGTGCAGATCACCATGGCCGAGGACATCGGCATCGGCGGTCGGGCGGGGTACTACGACGGCATCGGCTCGGCGCGCGACGTCATCCAGAACCACCTGCTGCAACTGCTGGCGCTGACCGCAATGGAGGAGCCGGTCTCCTTCGACGCCAAGGCGCTGGTGACCGAGAAGCTGAAGGTGCTCAACGCCGTGCGGTTGCCCACCGACATGGCCCGCACCACCGTGCGCGGGCAGTACACGGCGGGCTGGCAGGGCGGGGTGCGGGTGCCGGGCTACCTCCAGGAGGAGGGCATCGACCCCGGGTCGGTGACCGACACCTACGCGGCCCTGAAGCTGGAGATCGACAACCGGCGCTGGGCGGGTGTGCCGTTCTACCTGCGCACCGGCAAGCGACTGGGGCGACGGGTCACCGAGATCGCGGTGGTCTTCCAGCGCGCGCCGTACTCCCCGTTCGACGCCACCGACACCCGGCAGCTGAACAACAACGCGCTGGTGATCCGGGTGCAGCCGGACGAGGGCGTGACCATCCGGTTCGGTTCCAAGGTGCCCGGTACCCAGATGGAGATCCGGGACGTGACGATGGACTTCGCCTACGGCGAGTCCTTCACCGAGTCCAGTCCGGAGGCGTACGAGCGGCTGCTGTTGGACGTCCTGTTGGGCGACGCCAACCTCTTCCCCCGGCACCAGGAGGTCGAGCGATCCTGGGAGATCCTCGACCCGGTGGAGGAGTTCTGGGCGGCCGGCGGCCGGCCCGAGCCGTACACCGCCGGGACCTGGGGGCCGAAGGCGGCCGACGAGATGCTCGCGAGGGACGGACGGAGTTGGCGACGGCCATGAACATCGACCTCACGGACACCACTTCCAGTCGGATCAACGCGGCCCTGGTACAGGCCCGGCGGGCCACCGGCACGCCGGCCATCGGCATGGTCCTGACCCTGGTCATCGTGACCGACGAGGGCAACCACTACGACGCGCTGAAGGCGGCGGGCGAGGCGTCCAAGGAGCACCCCTCCCGCATCCTGGTGGTGGTGCGGCGTCCCGGCCGCTCGCCCCGGGACCGGGCGGTGGCCCGGCTCGACGCCGAGGTGCGGGCGGGTGCCGACGCCGGCAGCGGGGAGATCGTGCTGCTGCGTCTGCACGGGGAGCTCGCCGCCCACGCGCACAGCGTGGTCCTTCCCCTGCTGCTGCCGGACGCCCCCGTGGTGGTGTGGTGGCCCGAGGACGCCCCCGAACGCCCCGCCGACGACCCGCTGGGCTCCCTCGCGCAGCGCCGCATCTCCGACGCGGCCTCCACCGAGGACCCGATCGCGGCGCTCCGGGTGCGGGCCGCGGGGTACTCCCCCGGTGACACCGACCTGGCCTGGACCCGCATCACGCCCTGGCGCAGTGTGCTGGCCTCGGCCCTGGACCAGCGGCACGGCACCGTGCAGTCGGCGGTGGTCGAGGGCGAGGAGTACAACCCCAGCGCCGAACTGCTCGCCCTGTGGCTCGGGGCGCGGCTGGAGGTGCCGGTGGAGCGGGTGCTGACGGAGGGGCCGGGGATCACGGCGGTGAGGTTGTCCACGCCGGAGGGCATGATCTGCCTGACCCGCCCCACCGGTGCCCTGGGCGGTCTGGAGATGCCCGGCCAACCGGACCGGCACGTGGCGCTGCAGCGCCGCGGGACGGCCGAGTTGATCGCCGAGGAGCTGCGTCGCCTGGATCCGGACATCGCCTACGCGCAGGCGGTGCGCTTCGACCCCTCCCGGCTGCGGCCCGCCGGTGGGGGGGAGACCGGGGGCGACACCCCCCGCGACGGGGACCCGGACGTGGGGAACACCACCCCGGAGCCCGGGGAGGCCGGCGGGAGCGACGACCCGGCGGACGCCGGGGAGGCGACCGCCCCGGAGGCCCGGCAGTCGTCGGGCGAGTCCGGCTCGGGCACCTCGTCGTGGAAGCTCACCGCCCGGAAGGGGATCAAGCGATGACCGTGTCCGGAGGGGTGATTCCCCGGGTCCTGGTGCACCGTGACGCGGAGGTGCTGGCGGCGGCGGCAGCGGCCCGCCTGCTGACCCGGATCGTCGACGCGCAGAGCGAACGGGGTTCGGCCTCGGTGGTGTTGACCGGCGGGCGCAACGGCATCGCGCTGCTGCGGGCCGTGGCCGCCGCCCCGGCCCGGGAGGCGGTCGACTGGTCCCGGGTGGACCTGTGGTGGGGCGACGAGCGGTACCTGCCCGCCGGGGACCCGGACCGCAACGACACGCAGGCCCGTGAGGCCCTGCTCGACTCGCTGCCGCTGGACCCCGCCCGGGTGCACGCCGTGCCGGCTCCCGATCCCGGCACCGACCCGGCCGCGCTCGGCGCCTTGGAGGCGGCCGCCGAGCGGTACGCCGCCGAGCTCGCGGCGGCCTCACCGGACGCGAGCGGCCTCCCGGAGTGGGACGTCCTGCTGTTGGGGGTGGGCCCGGACACCCACGTCGCCTCGCTCTTCCCCGACCACCCCGCGCTCGGGGAGACCGGGCGCACGGTGGTGGCGGTGCGCGGGGCGCCCAAGCCGCCGGCCGAGCGGATCAGCCTGACCCGACCGGCCATCCGGGGCGCGCGCGAGGTCTGGCTGCTGGCCGCCGGGGAGGACAAGGCGGGCGCGGTGGCCACCGCCCTGTCGGGCGCCGACGGCGACTCGGTGCCGGCGGCGGGGGTCCACGGCACCGAACGGACGCTGTGGCTGCTGGACACGGCGGCCTCGGCCCAGCTGCCGGAACGGATCCGCCCGCCGGCCACCGATTGAGCGGTTCGTCCCCGGCCGGCGACCGCGCCGCGGTCCCCGTACCCGGGGACGACGCGCACGGGGACCACGGCCCCCTCCCGCCGATGACCGGCGGGAGGGGGCCGTCGCGGTGAAGCGGCCGGGACCCGGGGGACGGGCGGGCCCGGGGCCCCGTCGGTCAGCGCCCGCGCAGCTCGCGGTAGCGGGCGACCAGGGCGGCGGTGGAGGCGTCCAGGCCGGGCACCCCGGCGCCCTCGGTGAGCGCCGGCTCCACCCGCTTGGCCAGGACCTTGCCCAACTCCACGCCCCACTGGTCGAAGGAGTCGATGTTCCACACCGCGCCCTGCACGAAGACCTTGTGCTCGTACAGCGCGACGAGCTGACCCAGCACGGAGGGGGTCAGTCGGGGCGCCAGGATCGTGGTGGTGGGGCGGTTGCCCCGGAAGGTGCGGTGGGGCACCAGTTCCTCGGCGACGCCCTCGGCCCGGACCTCGTCGGCGGTCTTGCCGAAGGCCAGGGCCTGCCCCTGGGCGAAGAGGTTGGCCATCAGCAGGTCGTGGTGGTCCCGCAGGCGCGGGGGAAGTTCCGCCACCGGCCGGGCGAAGCCGATCAGGTCGGCGGGCACGAGCTTGGTGCCCTGGTGCAGCAACTGGTAGTAGGCGTGCTGGCCGTTGGTGCCCGGGGTGCCCCAGACGACGGGGCCGGTCTGCCAGCGCACCGGCTCGCCGTTGCGGTCCACGGACTTGCCGTTGGACTCCATGTCCAGCTGCTGGAGGTAGGCCGGGAACCTGCCCAGGTAGTGGGAGTAGGGCAGCACCGCGTGCGACTGGGCGTCGTGGAAGGCGTTGTACCAGATGCCCAACAGGCCCATGAGGAGCGGGGCGTTGGCCTCCGGCGGGGCGGTGCGGAAGTGCTCGTCGACGGTGTGGAAACCGGCGAGCATGTCGTGGAAGTTGTCCGGGCCGATGCCGACCATCAGCGCCAGGCCGATCGCCGAGTCGTAGGAGTACCGACCGCCGACCCAGTCCCAGAACTCGAACATGTTGGCGGTGTCGATGCCGAAGGCGGCGACCTCGGCGGCGTTGGTGGAGACGGCCACGAAGTGACGGGCGACCGCCTCCCCACCGGTGTCCGGGCCCAGTCCCTCCAGCAGCCAGGCACGGGCGGAGCGGGCGTTGGTGATCGTCTCGATGGTGGTGAAGGTCTTGGAGGCCACCACGAAGAGCGTCTCGGTGGGGTCCAGACCCCGCAGCGCCTCGTGCAGGTCCGAGCCGTCCACGTTGGAGACGAACCGGATCTCCACCTCGCGGGTGGCGTAGGGGCGCAGCGCCTCGTAGGCCATGGCCGGACCCAGGTCGGAGCCGCCGATGCCGATGTTGACGACCGTCCGGATGCGTCGCCCGGTGTGCCCGGTCCACTCCCCCGAGCGGACGCGCTCGGCGAAGGCCCCCATGCGGTCCAGGACCGCGTGCACGGCGGGCACGATATTTTCGGCGTTCCCGGCGTTCCCGGCGTTCCCGGCGTCCCCCGCCACCCGGATGTCGGCGTCCCGGGGCGCCCGCAGGGCGGTGTGCAGCACCGCCCGGTCCTCGGTGGTGTTGATCCGCTCCCCGCGGAACATCGCGTCCCTCAGCCCCGCCACGTCCGTCGCGGCGGCCAGCTCGCGCAGCAGACGCAGCGTGTCGTCGGTGATCAGATGCTTGGAGAAATCGATGTGGAGGTCACCGGCCCGCACCGTGTGGCGTTCCGCGCGTCCCGGGTCCTTCGCGAACAGCTCCCGGAGGTCGACCTCCCCGAGCTCCTCCCGGTGCTTCGCCAGGGCGTGCCACTCCGGCATCCGGTCGAGCCCCGTGCGGCCTGCTGCGTTCATCGTGCGTTTCCAGCCCATCTCTCGCTGTGCGGTCCCCGCCGGGGCCCACGCTAGTCGATCGCGGCGGGCGGGGCCGGGCGAACGTCCGCGCCCCGGGAGTGCCCGGCGGGATGGTCCGGCCGGACGCTCCCGGGGACGCGTCCGATCAGCGCGCCCGCAGGAAGGCGCTGGTGGCGACCCTGCCGATCCACTCCAACCGGCCGTCACCGCGCTTGAGGTGACGGTCGGTGGCCTCCTTCACACCGGGCCACTGGCGGGCCCCGTAGTCGTCGAGGACCACCACCGCGCCGGGCGCGGTGATCGTCTCCACCCACTCCAGATCCGCCGCCACCCCCTCGGCGGTGTGGTCGCCGTCCACCACGACCACGCCGTAGGAACGGTCCGAGGCCGCGGCACGCACCCCCGGATCGCCCGACAGCCCCCGGCACAACCGCGTCCGCTCCGGGTCCACCCCGGCCAGCGCGAGGTTGGAGCGCACCAGGGCCTCGGTGATGGGCACCCCGGAGGCGTCCTCCCGCAACTCCCTGCCGCCCTGGAGCTGCCGGGGTGCCACCGGATCCACCAGGGTGAGCCGGTAGTCGTGGCCCGTCCGCATCACCTGGCGGACCAGCGCCCCGGCGAACAGGCCGTAGAGACAGCCGATCTCCAGGATCTCGCCGTTCGGCGGGCGCAGCAGGGGAACGGCGGCGAGCTTGCCCACGATGTTGGGGGTGGAGCCGGCGATGCGTCCCACGCCCCGGTTCTCCACCTCCACCAGGGTGCGGTGGGCGATGACCGTCTCGCGCGGAGCCGCGCCCCGGGGGTCTCCGAGATCGGCGAGTTCGGCGGCGAGCATCCGCATCCGGTCGGGGTCGACGCGGCGATCCCGACGCCCCTCCGGGCCGAAGATCGCCTCCACGGTGGCACGGACGACCGGGTCGGCGGCCGGATCGGCGGTGCCGGGCGGCCCTCCGGGACCGGGGGCGCCGCCGGCCCGCAGGCTCCGCACCTCGGCGCGGAGTTCCTCCACGGTGCGCCGCAGTTCGGTCACGGTGCGCGTTCGATCCCCGACGGTGCGGCGGATACGGCGGTCGATGCGGGCGTCGAGCGTTCGCAGGACGGGGCGCAGGGCTTGCCTGAGCAGAAGGGGTGGCTTGGCCATGGGAGGACGCTAGTGAGCCCGGGCGCGACCCGCCGTAAGGCCGGCACGGGCTTCACAGGACCTTCCCTCGTCGGCAAGGCGCCGTTCCCCCCGTGTTCCCGGGGCGGGACGCGGGGCGCCCGCGGGCCCCGGGACGGGGGCGGGGGCCGCGCCCCTCAGATCTCGCCGCGGAGCTTGGCGAGCGCCTCGGCGAGGATGGCCTCGCCGTCCGCCTCGCTGCGCCGCTCCCGGACGTACGCCAGGTGCGTCTTGTAGGGCTCGTTGCGCGGCGGGTCCGGCGGGTTGTCGCGGTTCTGGCCGGCGGGGAAACCGCAGCGCGGGCAGTCCCAACCGTCCGGGATCTGCGCGTCGCTGGCGAAGCTCGGCCGCGTCTCGTGTCCGTTCGCGCACCAGAACGAGACCCTCAGACGGGGCGCGGATTCCCCGCGCTCGGCCTCGCCCATGGGCCCCGCGCCGACCCGGCTGCCCCGGATCGCGTTGCCACCTGCCACGGTCTGACTCCCTGCCTCACGTGCTGCGAAGTTGCCCCAGTGTATGTGAGGTTCAACGCGTGCGCAGGACCCGTGGTAACGAACGATGCCGGGGTGTGATCGTCACCGGCCGGTTCGTCGCGGGAAGGGTCAGTTCTTGACCAGAAGACCCAGCACCACGATGATCGCGAACCAGATCAGGCCCACGACGACGGTGATCCGGTCCAGGTTCCGTTCGGCCACCGAGGACCCGCCGACGGAGGACTGCATGCCACCACCGAACATGTCGGAGAGGCCGCCGCCCTTGCCCTTGTGCATGAGCACCAACAGCCCCAGCAGGAAGCTGAACAGGATGAGGGCGATCGAGAACCCCGTGATCACGGTGGACCCACTCTCTGGAGACGGACTCGTGGCGGATGTGTGCGCGGTCCGGGCGCCGGGGGCGGCCCGGTCTCCGGACGGACGCCCCCCAATGTACAGGTTGGAGCCCGGCGGGCATCCCCCGCTGCACGCCGATGATCGGGGATCGGGCATCGCGCGGAGCGGGCGGGGCGCGTCGGCCGGAAGCCCCCGGGACGGCGGTCGGTGACCGACCCGTCCCGGGGGCGGCGGATCAGCGCTCGCGGAAGCGGACGATGCGGACGAACTCGTCGGCGTCCAGCGAGGCCCCGCCGACCAGGGCGCCGTCCACGTCGGGCTGGGCCATGATCGCGGCGACGTTGTCGCCCTTCACCGAGCCGCCGTACTGGATGCGCACCTGCTCGGCGACCCCGGGGTTGTACAGCTCGGCCAGCCGGGCGCGGATGGCCCCGCAGACCTCCTGGGCGTTCTCCGGGGTGGCGACCTCGCCGGTGCCGATGGCCCACACCGGCTCGTAGGCGATCACCAGGCGGGCGGCCTGCTCGGCCGGGAGGTCGCGCAGCGCGCCGTCGAGCTGGGCGAGGGTGTGCGGGACCTGCTCGCCGGCCTTCCGCACGTCCAGCCCCTCGCCGACGCACAGGATCGGCACCAGCCCGTGCCGGAAGGCGGCGCGGACCTTGGCGTTGCAGGTCTCCTCGTTCTCGCCGTGGTACTGGCGGCGCTCGGAGTGGCCGACGACCACGTAGGCGCAGCCGAGCTTGGCGAGCATGGCGCCGGAGACCTCGCCGGTGCGGGCGCCGGAGTCCTCGGTGGAGAGGTCCTGGGCGCCGTAGCGCAGCTTGAGTTTGTCCCCGTCCACCAGGGTCTGCACCGAGCGCAGATCGGTGAAGGGGGGAAGGAGTACGACCTCGACGGCCTCGTAGTCCTTGTCCTCCAGGGTGAAGGCGAGCTTCTGGGCGTGGGCGATGGCCTCGAGGTGGTTGAGGTTCATCTTCCAGTTGCCCGCCATCAGCGGCGTGCGAGTGGTCATCGGTGGGTGTCCTCGTACTCGTCGTGGGTCGTCGTGGGTCGTCTGTGTCGACGTGGGCCGACGTGGGCCGACGTGGGCCGATGTCGGGTGGTGTCCGCGGGGACCGGTGATCGGCCGGCGTCCCGGGCAGCCGGTGTCCACAGGACAGCGGATGCCCGGGGGCGGATGCCGGCGGCGGACCGGGGTGCCCGCCGGCGCGTGTCGTGATCCACGCGCCCCGAGCGGGTCGGGCCCCGGTCCCGTCGGGTCAGTCCTCCAGCGCCGCCAGCCCCGGCAGGGTCTTGCCCTCCAGGTACTCCAGGCTCGCCCCGCCACCGGTGGAGATGTGGCCGAAAGCCGTCTCGTCGAAGCCCAGCAGGCGGACGGCGGCGGCGGAGTCGCCGCCCCCGACGACGGTGAAGGCGTTCCCGTCGAGCAGCGCCTGCGCCACCGCCCGGGTGCCGTCGGCGAAGTCCGGGTGCTCGAAGACGCCCATCGGGCCGTTCCAGAACACGGTGGCGGTGTCGGCCAGCCGGGAGGCGTAGAGCTTGCGGGACTCCGGACCGATGTCCAGGCCCATCCGCCCCTCGGGCATGGCGTCGGCGGGCACCGTCTCCGGGTTCGCGGGCGCCTTGGTCTCCAGGTCGGGGAAGCTCTCGGCGACCACGACGTCCACCGGCAGCACGAACTCCACGCCGCGCTCCTCGGCCCGGCTCAGGTACTCGCGGACCGCCGGGATCTGGTCCTCCTGCAGCAGCGAGGAGCCCACCGAGTGGCCGCGGGCGGCCAGGAAGGTGAAGACCATGCCGCCGCCGATCAGGATGCGGTCGGCGCGCTCCAGGAGGTGGTCGATGACCCCGAGCTTGTCGGAGACCTTCGCGCCGCCCAGGACGACGGCGTAGGGGCGCTCGACGTCATCGGTCAGGCGGCGCAGCACCCCCACCTCGGTGGCGATCAGGCCGCCGGCGGCGTGCGGCAGGCGGGCGGGGAGGTCCCACACCGAGGCGTGCCGGCGGTGCACGGCGCCGAAACCGTCCCCGACGTACAGGTCGGCGAGTTCGGCGAGGCGGTCGGCGAAGGCACCGCGCTCGGCGTCGTCCTTGGCCGTCTCCCCGGGGTTGAAGCGCAGGTTCTCCAGCAGCGCCACCCCGCCGTCGGACAGGCCGTCCACGGTCTCCCGGGCGGCGGGGCCGACGGTGTCACCGGCGAAGGCCACGGGGCGGTCGAGGAGCTCGCCGAGCCGCACGGCGACCGGGGCCAGCGAGTACCGGGGGTCGGGCTCGCCCTTGGGGCGGCCCAGGTGGGAGGTGACGATCACCCGGGCACCGGCTTCGGCGAGGCGAGTGATCGTCGGCACGGCGGCCCGGATACGGCCGTCGTCGGTGATGGTCTGCTCGCCGGGGGCACCGGCGAGGGGGACGTTGAGGTCGGCGCGCACCAGGACGCGGCGGCCGGCCACGCCCCGGGCGATGAGGTCGTCGAGGGTCTGCACGGATCGACTCCTGTCGGTCGGCTGTCGTTCGGGGAAGCTGACGGGGAACGGGGCGCAGGGAACAGGGCCCGTGCGCACGGCACGGGCCCTGTCCCTCGCATCGCGGTCACGCCGCGGCGTCGCCCGCGGTCAGAGCTTCTCGCCGACGAAGACGGTGAGGTCCACCAGACGGTTGGAGTAGCCCCACTCGTTGTCGTACCAGCCGACGACCTTGACCTGGTTGCCCTGCGCCATGGTGAGCTGGGAGTCGAAGGTGCAGGAGGCCGGCCAGTTGACGATGTCGGAGGAGACGATCGGGTCCTCGGTGTACTCGAGGATGCCCTTGAGCTGCCCCTCGGCGGCCTTCTGGAAGGCGGCGTTGACCTCGTCACGGGTCACCTCGCGGCTGACCTCGAGCACCAGGTCGGTGACCGAGCCGGTGGGCACCGGGACGCGCATGGCGATGCCGTCCAGCTTGCCCTTGAGCTGCGGGAGCACCAGGGAGGTGGCCTTCGCGGCGCCGGTGGAGGTGGGGATGATGTTCTGCGCGGCGGCCCGGGCGCGGCGCAGGTCCTTGTGCGGGAAGTCCAGGATGCGCTGGTCGTTGGTGTAGGCGTGGACCGTCGTCATCATGCCCTTGACGATCCCGAAGTTCTCGTCCATGACCTTCGCCAGCGGCGCCACGCAGTTGGTGGTGCAGGAGGCGTTGGAGATGACGTGGTGGTTCGCCGGGTCGTAGTCCTCGTGGTTGACGCCCATGACCACGGTGAAGTCCTCGTTCTTGGCCGGGGCCGAGATGAGGACCTTCTTCGCACCGGCGGTCAGGTGCTTGGCGGCGTCGTCGCGCTTGGTGAAGATGCCGGTGGACTCGATGACGATGTCCACGCCGAGGTCGCCCCACGGGATGTCGGCGGGGTCGCGCTCGGAGAGGACCTTGACGGTCTTTCCGTCCACGGTGATGGTGTCGGCGGTGTGGGAGACCTCCCCCTGGAGGCGACCCATGATCGTGTCGTACTTCAGCAGGTGGGCGGTGGTCGCGGTGTCACCCAGGTCGTTGACAGCCACGATCTCGACGTCCGCCCCCTGCTCCAGGAGCGCGCGGAAGTAGTTGCGGCCGATGCGGCCGAAGCCGTTGATGCCTACGCGGATCGTCACGAACCGATCTCCTCGTTGGTACGCCGGTGACGGACACCGACGAAGCTGTTTGGGATGTCCCCGACCATCTCCGACCCTACCGCGCCGGACCCCGGGGGGTGACATCGGCGGGCCGGTCCGTCGGGGGGCCGAACGGCCCGTTTTCGCGGGTGGGCGGCTACCGTTCGGTAACCGCTCGGGGGCGGGACGGCGGGGCCGGCGGGGTCGGCCGACGGGGCCTCAGCCCACCATCTCCTCCGTGAGGCTCGCCTCCGTGCCGGGAATCCCCAGATCGTTCGCCCGCTTGTCGGCCATCGCCAGCAGGCGCCGGATGCGTCCCGCGACGGCGTCCTTCGTCAACGGCGGGTCGGCGAGGGCGCCCAACTCCTCCAGGGAGGCCTGCTTGTGGTCCATCCGCAGTCGGCCGGCGGCGGCGAGATGCTCGGGGACGTCGTCCCCGAGGATCTCCAGCGCCCGCTGCACCCGGGCGCCGGCGGCCACGGCGGCCCGGGCCGAGCGGCGCAGGTTGGCGTCGTCGAAGTTGGCCAGACGATTGGCGGTGGCCCGCACCTCGCGGCGCATGCGCCGCTCCTCCCAGGCCAGCACCGCCTCGTGGGCACCCAGGCGGGTGAGCAGGGCACCGATGGCGTCGCCGTCACGGACCACGACCCGGTCCACGTTGCGCACCTCGCGGGCCTTGGCCGCGATCTGGAGCCGGCGGGCCGCCCCCACCAGGGCCAGCGCGGCCTCCGGTCCGGGGCAGGTCACCTCCAGGGAGGAGGAACGGCCGGGCTCGGTGAGCGAACCGTGCGCGAGGAAGGCTCCGCGCCAGGCGGACTCGGCGTCGCACCCGGCCCCCGAGACCACCTGCGGCGGCAGTCCCCGAACGGGACGACCGCGACTGTCCACCAACCCGGTCTGGCGGGCCAGTTGGTCCCCGCCCGCGACCACCCGCACCACGTAGCGGCTGCCCCTGCGCAGGCCGCCGGGGGCCATCACCACCAGGTCGGAGGCGTGCCCGAAGATCTCCAGGATGTCGCGGCGCAGACGACGCGCGGCGATGCCGGTGTCCAGCTCCGCCTCGATCACGATGCGCCCGCTCACCAGGTGCAGCCCTCCGGCGAACCGCAGCATGGAGGAGACCTCCGCCTTGCGGCAACAGGTGCGGGTCACCGGGAGACGCGAGATCTCGTCCTTCACCGCTGCCGTCATCGCCATGGGCCGATCCTTCCGTGCATCCGAAAAATACGGTCGTACGCCGCGGCCAACAGCTCCGGGTCGTGCCGGGGCGTGGTGTCGCGCGCCGCGACCGGGGCCCGTTGAACCACGGCCCCGATCCGTTCGGCGGCCTCCTCGAGGCCGGCCTGGTGGTCCCGGGTGGCGGCCGTGTCGGCCAACACCACGTCGAAGGTGAGTTTAGGGGCGTGTTGTACCAAAACCTCCACATGACGCTGCGGCGAGAACCCGTCGGTCTCGCCGGGTTGCGGCGCGAGGTTGAGGCACAACACCCTGCGGGCCCGGGTCTCGGTGAGCGCCGAGAGCAGCTCGGGCACCAGCAGATGGGGGATGACGGAGGTGAACCAGGAACCGGGACCGAGAATCACCCAGTCGGCCTCCCGGATGGCGGCCACGGCCTCGGGAACGGCCGGGGGATCGGGCGGAACCAGTCGCACCCGCTGCACCTCCCCGGGGGTCAGGGCCACCGTCGCCTGGCCGCACACCAGGGTCGTGTCCTCGGGGCGGGCCGGGTCGTGACCGCGCACCTCGGCGCACAGTTCCAGTGGCACACCGGCCATGGGCAACACCCGCCCCCGGGCCCGCAGCAACCGACCCACCAGGTCCAACGCGGCCACGTGGTCGCCCAGTTGCTCCCACAGGGCCACGATCAGCAGATTGCCGACCGCGTGGTCGTGCAGGTCTCCGTGGCTGGTGAAGCGGTGCTGCACCAGGCGCGCCCAGGTGCGACCCCACTCGTCGTCACCGCACAGCGCGGCCAGTGCCTTGCGCAGATCCCCCGGCGGCAGCACGCCGAGTTCGTCCCGCAGCCGTCCGCTGGAGCCGCCGTCGTCGGCGACGGTCACCACGGCGGTGAGGTCGTCGCCGGTGATCCGGCGCAGTGCGGTGAGCGACGCGGACAGCCCCCGCCCGCCGCCGAGGGCCACCACCTTGGGCGGTCCCGCCCCCCGGCCACCGCGACCGGGGCGCCCGGGAGCGCGACCGGGGCGCAGGACCCGCACCGGGCGCGCCCCGCCGACCGATCGGTGCGGCCCCCGGCCGCCCGTCGGCATTACTCGCGTCCCATGTCTCGGTGGACGACGGAGGTCTCCACCCCCGCGGCGGAGAGTCTGCGGGCCAATCGCTCGGACATGGCCACGCTGCGGTGCTTGCCACCGGTGCAGCCGATCGCGATGGTCACCCAGCGCTTGCCCTCGCGCTTGTACCCGGCGGTGATCAGCTCCAGCAGTTCCGCGTAGCGCTCCAGGAAGTCCTTGGCCCCGGGCTGGTCGAACACGTAGCCGGCCACCTGCTCGCTGGTACCGGTGTACGGCCGCAGCTCCGGGACCCAGTGCGGGTTGGGCAGGAACCGGACGTCGGCGACGTGGTCGGCGTCCACCGGCAGGCCGTACTTGAACCCGAAGGACATGACGGTGGCGCGCAGCTCCGGCTCGTCGTTGCCGGTGAAGTGGGCGTTCATCTTGGCCCGCAGCTCGTGCACGTTGAGCGAGGAGGTGTCGATCACCAGATCGGCGTCACCGCGCAGTTCGCGCAGCAGGTCCCGCTCGGCGGCGATGCCGTCCACGATGCGCCCCTCGCCCTGGAGCGGGTGGGGGCGGCGGACCGACTCGAACCGTTGCACCAGGGCGTTGTCGGAGGCCTCCAGGAAGACGGTGCGCCGGGTGACGCCCATCGCGGTGAGGTCGGCCAGGGACTCCCGCAGGCTGTCGAAGAAGCCGCGTCCGCGCACGTCGACGACGACGGCGATGCGGGCCACGTTCCCCTGGGAGCGGGCCCCGAGTTCGACCATGGTGGTGATCAGCGCGGGCGGGAGGTTGTCCACGACGAACCAGCCGAGGTCCTCCAGGCACTTGGCGGCGGTGCTGCGACCGGCCCCGGACATGCCGGAGATGATCACCAGCTCGGGCAGGGTCGGCTCCTCCGGGAGCGGGGCGAGACCGGGTTCGCGCCCGTCGGTGACGGTGGTGGTCTCGGGTGTCTGGTCACTCATCGTGGGGCTCCCCCGGGGGCGGTGGCCGCGCGGGTGACGCGCGACGGGTCTGGCGCGACTCGGTTGCGAGCCGCGGTGGCGGACGTGCGGGCGGTACGGCGGTCCGGACGCGGCACGGACCGGTTCGGCGGGGAGGGATTCGACGGACGGCCGAACGCGCCGGCCGGTCGGATCGTCGCCCCGGCGCGCCGGTGGATCACGATCCGCTCCTCCGTCATTGATGGTGCCACCTGCCCCGTTCCTCTTGACGCACACCCCGGGAAGGGGGTGAACGGGCCGCGAGGGACGTGGCTCACGTCACATCCCCCGCCTCGACGTGCGTCGATGTGCGTCGATGCCCCTCGCCGGTCCCCGGGTCGCCGGGGCCCGTCGAATCCTCGATCACTGCTCGGTCACCGCTCGGTCATTCCTCGATGATCTCACCGGTGGCCGTGTTGACGGCGGGGGCGGGGCCGGGTTCGGCGGCGAGGGCGGCCACGATCGTCTCGGCGGTGCGACGGCCGATGCCCGGCACCTCGCGGAGTTGGTCCACGTCGGCGGCGCGCAGCCGCTTCAACGAGCCGAAATGGCGCAGCAGCGCCGTGCGGCGGGTCTCGCCCAGGCCGGGGATGTCGTCCAGCGGGCCGCGGCGCACGGCCGCCGAGCGGCGGGTGCGCTGATAGCGGATGGCGAAGCGGTGGGCCTCGTCCCGGACCCGCTGCAGGAGGTACAGCCCCTCGCTCGTCCGGGGCAGGACGACCGGGTCCTCCTCGTCCGGAAGCCACACCTCCTCCAGTCGCTTGGCGAGTCCGCAGACGGCCACGTCGTCGATGCCCAGCTCGTCCATGGCTCGGCGGGCTGCGGCCACCTGGGCGGGGCCGCCGTCGACGACCACGAGCTGCGGCGGATAGGCGAAGCGGCGCGGACGGCCGTCCTCGTCCCGGGCGGTGTCGGTGGGCGACGGCTCCCCGGCCTCCCCGGCCGCCGGCGCGGGTGCGGTGTCCCCCGGGGCCGCGGGGTCCCCGGCCGACCACTCGTCGGTGTGTTCCATCTCCCTGAGGTAGCGGCGGAAGCGGCGGGAGATCACCTCGTGCATCGCCCGCACGTCGTCCTGGCCCTCGAAGCCGCGGATCTTGAACCGTCGGTACTCGGACTTGCGGGCGAGGCCGTCCTCGAAGACCACCATGGAGCCGACGACCTCCTCCCCCTGCAGGTGGGAGATGTCGAAGCACTCGATGCGCAGCGGCGCGGAGTCCAGCCCCAGCGCCTCGGTGATCTCCTCCAGGGCTCGGGAGCGGGTGGTCAGGTCCGAGGCCCGCTTGGTCTTGTGGACGGCGAGGGCGTGCTCGGCGTTGCGGGTGACGGTGGCCAGCAACTCCCTCTTGTCCCCGCGGCGGGGCACCCGCAGCTCGACCCGTGAGCCGCGCCGTTCCGACAGCCAGGCGCCCAGCGCCTCGGCCGAATCGGGCAGCTCGGGTACCAGCACCTCGCGGGGCACGCCTCCCCCGCCGCCGGCCTCCTCCCCGGCCCCGGACTCGTCCCCGTACAGCTGCTGCAGCGCGTGTTCGACCAGCCCGGCGACGGAGACGTCCTCCACGCGGTCACTGATCCAGCCGCGCTGACCGCGCACCCGGCCGCCGCGGACGTGGAAGATCTGCACCGCCGCCTCGAGCTCGTCGGCGGCCACCGCGAGGAGGTCGGCGTCGGTGGCGTCGTCCAACACCACCGCGTTCTTCTCCATGGCCCGGCGCAGGGCGGCGATGTCGTCGCGCAGCCGGGCCGCCCGCTCGTACTCCATCGCCTCGGCCGCGGCGGCCATCTCCTCCTCCAGCCGGCGCAGGTGGGTGCCCGTGCGGCCGGCCATGAAGTCGCAGAACCGCTCGGCGAGTTCCCGGTGTTCCTCCGGCGTGACCCGGCCGGTGCAGGGGGCGGCGCACTTCTCGATGTAGCCGAGCAGACAGGGACGGCCCACCTGGCGGGCCCGCTTGAAGACCCCGTCGGAGCAGGTGCGCACGGGGAAGGCGCGCAGCAGCAGGTCCACGGTCTCGCGGATCGCCCAGGCATGGGCGTAGGGGCCGAAGTAGCGCACGCCGCGCCGCTTGGGGCCGCGCATCACCCGGGCCCTGGGGAACTCCTCGTTCATGGTCACCGCGAGGGAGGGGTAACTCTTGTCGTCGCGGTACTTCACGTTGAACCGGGGGTCGTACTCCTTGATCCAGCCGTACTCCAGCTGGAGAGCCTCCACCTCGGTGGAGACGACCGTCCACTCCACCGAGGCGGCGGTGGTGACCATGGTCGCGGTGCGCGGGTGCAGGGCGGCGACGTCCTGGAAGTAGGAGGCCAGCCGGCGGCGCAGGCTCTTGGCCTTCCCGACGTAGATCACCCGACGGTGCTCGTCGCGGAAGCGGTAGACACCCGGGGTGTCCGGAACCTCTCCCGGGGCGGGGCGGTAGGTGGAGGGATCGGCCATGCCGACCACCCTAATCCGGGACACCCACGGAACCGCCCCGCCCCGGGCCGGCGCTCACCAGCCGCGCTCGCGCCACTCGGGGAGGTGGGGGCGTTCGGCCCCCAGGGTGGTGTCGGCGCCGTGGCCGGGGTAGACCCGGGTCTCGTCGGGCAGCGCGGCGAAGAGCTTGGTCTCCACGTCGTGCAGCAGGCTGCGGAAGGCCTCGGCGTCGCCGCGGGTGTTGCCCACCCCGCCGGGGAACAGGCAGTCCCCGACGAAGGCGTGGGGATGGCCGCGCGGGTCGTCGTGGACCAGGACCACCGAGCCCTCGGTGTGACCGACCAGGTGCCGCACCACCAGCTCGCAGCGCCCCACGGTGACGGTGTCCCCGTCGTCCAGGAGGCGGTCGGTCGGCACCGGGATGCCGGGGGCGTCGTACCGGCCGGCCAGGGTGGTGGCACCGGTCGCGGCGACCACCTCCGCCAGTGCCTGCCAGTGGTCCCCGTGCCGATGGGTGGTGACCACGGCGACGAGACCGTCCGGGCCGATGAGGCGCAGCAGGGTGTCGGGTTCCGCCGCGGCGTCGATCAGGAGTTGTTCCCCCGTGGTGCGGCAGCGCAGGAGGTAGGCGTTGTTCGCCATGGGGCCGACGGCGACCTTGGTGATCAGCAGGCCGGCCAGTTCGTGGACGTCTGGTGGGCCGCCGACGGCGACCCGACCGGTGTAGGTCATGGTGTGCGGTCCTTTCGGGCGCCCGCCCCCGGGAGGGGGGCTGTCTCTTATACACGTCTTAC
>NZ_VKHS01000209.1 GCF_014141525.1 Streptomyces calidiresistens | reverse complement strand
CCACCCGGACCCCGAGAGCGACCTCCCCGAGCGCCTGGCCCGGGAACGGAACGTCTGGCTGTGCTGCGTGCGCGCCGACGGCTCCCCCCACGTGACACCCGTCTGGTTCGTGTTCCTGCGGGAACGGTGGTGGATCGGGGTGCACGCCGGCTCGGTGAAGGCACGTCTGGTGACCCGCTCCCCGCGGGTCTCGCTGGCGCTGGAGAACGGCGAGCGACCGGTGGTGGCCGAGGGCGGGGTCCGCGTCCACCGGGAGGACTTCCCGCCGGATGTCGTGGCGGCCTTCACCGCCAAGTACGACTGGGACCCGCGCGTTCCCCACGAGAGGGGGGAGCGCACCCTGCTGCTCGAGGTCGGGGTGCGGCGGTGGCTGATGCGCGGCGAGGCCCGGTGAGCGGCGTCCGCGCCCGGGCCCGGCGCCGGGCGGCCCGTCCGGGGACGGGCCGACCGGCGCCGGGGCGGTGCCGGGCGATCCGGCGGTTCACTCCTTGAGCAGGGTGGGGGCCAACTCGGTGGTGGGTCCCACGGTGCCGTCGGCGATGCCCTCGGCCCAGTGACAGGCCACCTTGTGCCCGCCGCCCACGTCCCGCAGTTCGGGGCGCTCGGTGTCGCAACGGGTCTCCTGCCGCCACGGGCACCGGGTGTGGAAGCGGCAACCGGTGGGCGGGTTGGCCGGGGAGGGCAGGTCGCCGGTGAGCAGGATGCGCTCGCGACTGTCCTCCACCTCCGGGTCGGGCACCGGCACCGCCGACATCAGCGCCTTGGTGTAGGGGTGGCGCGGCTCGGAGTAGATGTCGTCGCTGGGGGCCTCCTCCACCAGGGCTCCCAGGTACATCACGCCGATGACGTCGGAGATGTGCCGGACCACCGCCAGGTCGTGGGCGATCACCAGATAGGTGAGGCCCATCGACTCCTGGAGTTCCTCCAGCAGGTTGATGACCTGCGCCTGGATCGAGACGTCCAGGGCCGAGACCGGCTCGTCGCAGATGATCAGATCCGGCTCCAGGACCAGCGCGCGGGCGATGCCGATGCGCTGCCGCTGTCCCCCGGAGAACTCGTGCGGGTAGCGGGACAGGGAGCCGGCGGGCAGGCCCACCCGTTCCAGGATCTCGGAGATCCTCGCCCGCCGTTCCTCCCGATCGGCACCGATACCGTGCGCGGCCATGCCCTCGGCGAGGATCGACTCGATGTTCTGCCGGGGGTTGAGGCTGCCCAGCGGGTCCTGGAAGACCATCTGGAGACGGCGGCGGGAGCGGCGCATCTCCTCCTCGGGAAGCTGCGCGAGGTCGGTGCCGTCGAAGACGGCGGCGCCGTCGGTGATGTCCACCAGCCGCAGCACGGCCCGCCCCAGGGTGGTCTTGCCGCAGCCGGACTCGCCGACCAGGCCGTACGTCTGCCCCGCCTCGACGCTCAGCGAGACGCCGTCCACGGCGTAGACGTGGCCGACGGTGCGGTCGAAGAGGATGCCCTTGCGGACCGGGAAGTGGACCTTGAGGTCCCTCAGTTCGAGCAGGGTGGTCATGCGGGGGTGTCCTTCCCGGGTGCGCCGCCGGAGGCGCCGTCGGTGTCCGCGACGGGCTCCGCGGCGGGTTCCGCCCCGGCGTCGGGGGCCGTGTCGGAGGAGGTGTCCGAGGAGGTGTCGACGGAGGTGTCCGCGGAGGTGGCGGCGGACGTCCCGGGGGAGGGCGCCTCGTCGTCCCCCTCGGCGGAGGCGTCCATCACCGGGGCCTCCAGCAGCGGGGTGTGCAGATCGGAGCTGTCCCGCACCGGGTTCACGCACCGCACCAGGTGCCCGGGCCCGGCCGCCCCGGCGAGTTCGCCGAGGGCCGGGGTGCCCTCCAGGCACTCCAGGGTGTAGTGGTCGCAGCGGGGCGCGAAGGCGCAGCCGTCGGCCCAGGCGATGGTGTCGTTGATCGAGCCCCGGATGGGGTGGAGCGGCTGGCCGCGCGGGGCGTCCAACCGGGGGATGGAGCCGAGGAGGCCGTGCGCGTAGGGATGGGCGGGGTCGGAGAACAGCGGCCGCCGCTCGGCGGCCTCCACCACCTTCCCCGCGTACAGCACGTTCACCCGGTCGCAGAGTCCGGCGACCACGCCCAGGTCGTGGGTGATCATCAACAGGGCGGTGCCCTCCTGGTCGACCAACTCCCTCAACAGTTCGAGGATCTGCGCCTGGATGGTGACGTCCAGTGCGGTGGTCGGCTCGTCGGCGATGAGCAGGCGGGGGGCACAGGCCACCGCCATGGCGATGAGCGCGCGCTGCCGCATACCGCCGGAGAGCTGGTGCGGGTACTCCCTCAGGCGCCGGTCCGGGTCCGGTATGCCGACGCGGTCCAGCAGGGAGGCGGCCTCCTTGCGGGCGCGTTCCCCCTTCATCCCGCGGTGGCGGGCGAGGATCTCGGTGACCTGCACCCCGATCGGGACGACCGGGTTCAGGGAGGACAGCGGGTCCTGGAAGATCATCGCCAGTTGCCGGCCGCGCAGGTCGCGCATCCGGGACGGGGAGAGGGTCAGCAGGTCGGTGCCGTCGAAGTCGGCCACGCCGCCGAGCCGCACGCCCTTGCGGGGCAGCAGCCCCATCAGGGCCAGGGAGGTGACGGACTTGCCGCAGCCGGACTCGCCGACCAGGCCGACGACCTCGCCCTGCGCCACGTCGAAGGAGACGCCGGACACGGCCGTGACGTCGCGGCGGCCCCGGGCGGTGAAGGTGACGGACAGTTCGTCCACCGTGAGCAGTGCCATGCCCATCAACTCCGCAGTTTCGGGTCGAGTGCTTCCCGCATGGCCTCGCCCAGGAGGGTGAAGCCGAGCGCGGTGATGATGATGCCGACGGCCGGATAGACGGCCAGCATGGGCGCCTGGTCGAAGAAGCGCTGCGCCTGGGCGAGCATGACGCCCCACTCGGGTTGCGCGGCGTCGGGATTGCCCAGTCCCAGGAAGGACAGGGCGGCGGCCTCGATGATGGCCGTGGCCAGGGCCAGGGTGGCCTGGACGATGACCGGGCTCAGGGAGTTGGGCACCACGTGCGCCATCACGATGCGCCGGCGGCGCACGCCCAGGGCGCGGGCGGCCAGGACGTAGTCGCTGCCGCCCTGCGCGAGCATGGCCCCGCGCAGCAATCGGGCGAAGATCGGGATCTGGACGACACCGACCGCGATCATGACGGTGGTCAGGCTCTGTCCCATGACGGCGGCGATGCTGACGGCCAGCAGCAGGGAGGGCAGGGCGAGCATCATGTCGATGAAGCGCATGATGACGGCGTCGATCCGCTGACCGGCGCGCCCGCCCAGGACCAGGGCGGCGCCGGAGACACCGCCGATCAGGGCGCCGACGGTGAAGCCGATGAGGGTGGCCACCACGCCGACCATCAGGGTCTGGCGGGCCCCGACCAGCATCCGGGAGAAGACGTCGCGGCCCAGGTGGTCCAGACCCAGCCAGTTCTCCCCGCGCGGGCCGACGAACAGGCCCCGGTTGGGGAAGACCTCGCCGCGCCAGCTCTGGGCGGTGGGGCTGTAGGGCGCGATCCACGGGCCGATGATCGCCAGGACCACGAAGACGGCGATGATGCAGGCGCCGATGATCGCCATCTTGCTGGTGCGCAGGCGGCGGAACGCCTCGACCCACAGCCCGGCGCCGGTGGTGGTCTCCCGGCGGGCGGTCAGCTCGGCGAGCCGGTCGATCCGATCCACCTTGCGGGAGGCGCGGCGGGTGCGCTCCCCCTCGACGGGGGCCGGTGCCTCGGCCTGGTGGGGGACGGCCGGCGTGCCCGACAACTCCGGGGTGCCCGGGGTCTCCGGCGCGTCGCGGTCGTCGGGGTGGTTGGGGGTGTTCGACACAGGAGAACCCATCAGTGCACCCGCACTCTCGGGTCGATGACGCTGTAGGCGAGGTCGACCAGCAGGTTGATCAGCACGTAGATCAGCGCGATGAAGAGGATGAAGCCCATCAGGACCGGATAGTCGCGGCCGTCGATGGCGTCACGGATGAAGGAGCCGATGCCGCCCCAGGAGAAGACGGTCTCGGTGAGCACGGCGCCCGACAGCAGGCCGCCGGTGAGCAGGCCGATGGCGGTGACGACCGGCAGGAGCGCGTTGCGCATCACGTGCCGCAACCGCACGACCCGTTGGTGCAGGCCCTTGGACTCGGCCGTGCGCACGTAGTCCTCCTGGAGGACCTCCAGGACGCTGGCCCGGGTCATGCGGGTGATGATCGCCAGCGGGATGGAGGACAGCGCCATGGCGGGCAGCACCAGATGCCACAGGGCGTCGGCCGAGGCGTCCCACTCGCCGGTGAGGA
The DNA here is from genome assembly GCF_014141525.1 of Streptomyces calidiresistens. GTDB lineage: Bacteria > Actinomycetota > Actinomycetes > Streptomycetales > Streptomycetaceae > Streptomyces > Streptomyces calidiresistens. The sequence continues at coordinate 2,944 of NZ_VKHS01000209.1, read as the reverse complement.
GGCCGTCCAGGACGTGGAACCCGGTGACGTCGGTGGCGTTGATGCCGGTGGATTGTCTGCCGACGCTGGGGAACCAGCCGAGCACCACCGCGAAGACCTCCTTGAGGAGGAACGCGAGGAAGAACACCGGGATGCAGATGCCGATGAGGGAGCCGGTGACGGCCCCGATGTCGAGCCAGCCGCCGCGCCGACGGGCGGCGAAGTAACCCAGCGGCACGCCGATGAGGATGGCCAGGAACATGGCGGCGAGGGCGAGTTCGACGGTGGCGGGGAAGCGCATCGTGAACTCCTCCCACACCGGTCGGCCGGTGCGGATGGAGGTGCCGAGGTCGAGTTCGACGAGGCGGCGCAGGAAACGGCCGTACTGCACCCACAGGGGTTGGTCGAGACCGAGGAGGGCCTCCGCCTGACGGCGGTCGGCCTCGGTGGCCCGCTCGCCGAGCAGCGCGGCGGTCGGGCCGCCGGGCAGTCGGTGGAGCCAGATGAAGAGCAGAACCGACAGGCCGACCAGGGTGGGGATCAGCTGTAGGAGTCTGCGCACGATGAGACGCAACACGGGAGTTGACGCGCCTTTCTCGGATGGGTCACGCGGTGTGCGCGCGGTGGTTCGCGTGATGCGGCGGGGCCCGAACGGGACGGGCCCCACCGGGCCGGCGCGGCACACGGGTGGGCGCGGCGGTCGGCGGGACGGGACTGGCGGGGCGGGGCACGTGGTACCGCGACACCGCCCGGACCGGTACCCCTCGGGGCCGGTCCGGGCGTTCCGCGGCCCACCCGGCCCCGGCGGGGAGCCGGGGCCGGGTGGTGCCGGACGGCCGCGCGGGGCGGACCGGCCGGCGCGTTCCCGCGGGGGTTACTTGAAGGAGCCCTCCGCGAACTTCTCCTGCGTCAGCGGGGAGACGGTCGGCGGGTTGACGTTCTCGGCGAACGCGATGGAGGGCGGCGAGGAGGAGATCGGGACGCCCGGCAGGAAGTCCATCACCAGCTCGTTGATCTCCTCGTACATGGAGACGCGGGTCTCGACGTCGGGCTCGACCGCGGCCTCGGCGAGGGCGTCGAAGATCTCGTCGTTGCGGAAGCCCCATTCCTTGGAGTAGCCGTCGAACCAGGTGCCCAGGAAGTTGTAGGCGTCGTTGAAGTCACCGGTCCAGCCGAGCAGGTAGATGTTGCACCCGCCGTCCCGGGTGGTGTCCAGGTAGTCGGGGGTCCACTGCATCGGGCGCGGCTGGACGGTGATGCCGACGTCCTCCAGGTCCGACTTCATCAGCTCGAAGAGGTCGGCCGGGGAGGGCATGTAGGGCCGGGTGACCTCGGTGGGGTAGCAGAACTCCAGGGTGAGGTCCTCGGCGTCGGCCTCGGCGAGCAGCTCCCGGGCGGTGTCCGGGTCGTAGTCGTAGGTGGTGACGTTCTCCGAGTAGCCCTCGATGGTGTCGGGGACGAACTGGGTGGCGACCACGCCGCCCTCGGGCAGCTGGGTGTCGACCAGGGTCTGCCGGTCCAGGGCGTGGGCGATGGCCTGCCGGACCCGGAGGTCCTCCAGCGCCTCGTTGCTCTCCTGGGTGAAGGCCATGTAGAAGATGTTGAAGACGTCCCGGGTGGGCACCTGGAAGCCGGCGTCCAGCAGGGTGTCCACGTCGCCGGGGGCGACGAGGTCGTAGCCGTGGATCTCACCGGTCTGCAGGGCCTGGCGGCGGGCCGCCTCGTCGGGGATCGTGCGGAAGACGATCCGCTCGAAACCGGCCTCCTCGCCCCAGTAGTCGTCGAAGCGGGTGATGGTCACCTCGCCGCTGGACTTGTCCCACTCGGTGAGCTCGAACGGGCCGGTGCCGGCGATGGTGCCGGCCTCCTGGCTGTAGTCCGGCATCGAGATGGCGTCGCCCTCACCGGTGGCCTGGTCCTCCTTGTAGGCCTCGATGGAGTTGGGCGAGTGGATGGCGAAGGCCGCGAGCGAGAAGGCGCCGGGGTAGACGGCGGACGGCTCGTTGACGCTGATGACGGCCGTCAGATCGTCGGTCGCCTCGCAACCCGCGTAGTTGGACTCCGGGGTGTCCTCGCTCTCGTTCTCGGCGAAGCCCCCGAACTCGGCCTGCCAGTAGTAGGTGAGCGCGGTGGACTGGTAGGTGCCGGTGAGGTTGTACCAGTGGTCGAAGTTCTGGCAGACGACCTCGGCGGTGAGTTCGGCCCCGTCGTGGAAGGTCACCCCGTCGCGGAGGAAGAAGGTCCACTCGGTGCCCTCGTCGTTGCTCTCCCACTCCTCGGCGAGACCGCCGACCAGCTCCGAGCCACCGGACTCGTGGTCCAGGAGGGTCTCGAGCACCTGGCGGGAGATGCGGAAGGTCTCGCCGTCGCTGGCGAGGAAGGGGTCGAGGGACGCCGGGTTGCCGGCGGCGCCGAAGACGAAGGACTCCGGGGAGGCCGCGTCGTCGGACGTGTCGCGTTCGCTGCTGCAGGCGGTCGCGACCAGGGCGATCGAAACCGCCGCCGCGACCGCGGCAGCCTTGGATCGGGCTATCTGCATCATCCACCTCAGGGGTTGGCGGTGGTAGGGCCGGTTCTGGTGGCCGCACATTACTGCGCAACCCCATAGTTGTGAACGGCCGGCAGACGGGCGAGACCGAGCCGCAACCGGCGCTCTTTCCGACGGCAACCTTTCCCCGGCGTGTCCCGCTTGCGTCGGGGGGAGCGGAGTGACCGACTCCGGGGCGGCACCCCCGGGCAGCACCCGGAGCGATGCCACGGGGACTCTCGGTGACCGGTGAAGGGGTCGGGAAAATTCCCGGGGAACCCGGCAACCTTTTCCGCCGCGGCGGCGACCGGGAAGTGCACACAGCAGTGCACAGCGGCACACGGAACCGAACAACAGCTCCGGCCGTGCGGGGCAGTCGGGTGACGGCGGGGGGCGGGGTCCCCCCATCACTTCCCGTCCACCCGCCCCGTGACACCC
>NZ_VKHS01000208.1 GCF_014141525.1 Streptomyces calidiresistens | reverse complement strand
GGGCGTCCCGCCGGTTCCCCTCCGCCCTCCCGGGCTCCCCCCGCTTCCGACCACGAGCACCACCACGGGAAGGACGCCATGCGCGCCAACTTCGTCCTGTCGGAGATCGGCGTCGGTCTCCGTCGCAACGTCACGATGACGCTGGCCGTCATCGTCTCCGTCGCGCTGTCGTTGTCGCTGCTGGGCGGGTCGCTGCTGGCCCGCGAGCAGGTCACCAGCATGAAGGACTTCTGGTACGACAAGGTCCAGGTGTCGATCTTCCTGTGCAACAAGATCGACGCCGAGACCGACCCGGCCTGCGCCCGGGGCGCGGTCACCGACGAGCAGCGCGACGAACTCGAGGCCGAGCTCAAGCAGTACGACATCGTCGAGGAGGTCTTCCACGAGACGGCGGAGGAGGCGTACGCGCACTACACCGAGCAGCAGAAGGACTCGCCGATCGCGGCCGTCGTCACGCCGGACCAGATGCAGGAGTCGCTGCGGGTCAAGCTGAGCGACCCCGAGCGCTACGAGGTGATCTCCACCGCCTTCGCCGGGCGCGAGGGCGTCCACTCGGTCCAGGACCAACGCGCCCTGTTGGAGAACCTCTTCCAACTCCTCAACGGCGTGAACATCGCGGCCCTGGCGCTGATGGCGCTGATGTTGGTGGTCGCGTTGCTGCTGATCGTGAACACGGTCCGGGTCTCCGCGTTCAGCCGGCGGCGGGAGACCGGGATCATGAGATTGGTCGGCGCCTCCAGTTTCTACATCCAGATGCCGTTCATCCTGGAGGCGGCGATCGCCGGACTCATCGGGGCGGTCCTGGCCTGTCTGATCCTGGTGGTCGGCAAGTCCTTCCTGATCGACGGCTTCCTGGACTCCCGCATCCAGGTGATCGATTTCGTGGGGTGGGACGCGGTCCTCTCCGTCCTGCCGTTCCTGTTGGTGGTGGGGGCCCTGATGCCCGCCGTGGCGGCGCTCTTCGCGCTGCGCAAGTACCTGAAGGTCTGAGCACCCCCCGGCCCCGACGGGTCGGCGCGGGGCCGGTTCCGGGCGAGCGGCGCCCGGCGCGCGAGGCGTGCCGGGCGCCGTTGTCGTGCGACCGCACACCGCCTGATGGTGTGACAGATCACGTTCGGGTCGCCGTACATCCTGCCGTGCTCCCCGGCCGGCCGGCTTAGACTCCCGACTCATGTCACGTCTGCGTAACGGAGACCCGACCCGCCCGGCGCGTCGCGGGACGGCGCTCGCCGGACTGCTCGTGGGCGCCCTCGCCGCCGGGGCGGCGGGAGCGGCCTGGGGCGACGTGGTCGCGGACCTGCCGCCGGCGGGCATCGGGCCGGGCAGCACCGCCCCGGTCGACGCCGAGATCGTGGTGGGTCGCTCCGGCGACGCGTGGTCGGCGTCCTACACCGCCGAGGAGTACGAGGCGTGGCGGCTCTCCCTGGAGGGCGAGTACGTGGGCACCGGCATCTCCGTGCGGAAGGTGGCGGAGGACCGCATCGAGATCGAGAGGGTGCACGAGGGCGGCCCGGCGGACCGCGCGGGCCTGCGCCCCGGCGACACGCTGCGGAGCGTGGACGGGGTGGCCGTGGAGGAGTTGCCGGTGACCGAGGTGGTCGCCCGCCTGCGCGGCAGCGACCTCCCCCCGGCGGAGGCGGGCCCCGGCAGCCGGGTGCGCCTGGGCGTGGAACGGGCGGCTCCCCCGGTGGCCGCGGCCCCCGGGGCCGGTGCCGGGGCGGAGGTGCCCGACCGGGTCTCCCGCTCGGCGGAGGCCACCCGTACCGTCCCGGCGGACGGGGGCGCGGGGGCGGCCCCCGAGACGATCGAGGTGGAGGTGGAGCGTGCCGTCCTCGTCACCGATCCCGTCACCGTCCACCGGGACGCGCCGGGCACCACCCGGGTGCGGATCTCCTCCTTCGTCCAGGGCTCGGCCGACCGGTTGCGCGCCGAGGTGGCCCGGGTGCCCGAGGAGGAGGGGATCGTCCTCGACCTGCGCGGCAACAGCGGCGGCCTGATCACCGAGGCCGCGGAGGCGGCGTCCGTCTTCCTCGACGGCGGTCTGGTGGGCACCTACGACGTGCGCGGGGTCCAGCACGCCCTGCGCGCCGATCCGGGCGGGGACACCACCCGCCCCGTGGTCGTCCTGGTGGACGGCGGGACGATGAGTTCGGCCGAGCTGCTGACCGGCGCCCTGCGGGACCGCAACCGGGCCGTGGTGGTGGGTCGGCCCACCTTCGGCAAGGGCACCGTCCAGATGCCGAGCCACCAGCCGGACGGCAGCGTGGCGGAGCTGACGGTCGGTACCTACGCCACCCCGGCGGGCACCACACCGGTCGAGGGCGAGGGGCTGGAGCCGGACGTCCCGGTGGAGCGGGGCGAGGACCCGGTGGTCAGGGCGGGGCGGGTGCTCGCCGCCCTCTCCGGCGGCGCCTGAGCCCCCTCCCCGCCGTCCCGCGGTGCCGAGCGCCCGGCGGGTCCGGCACGCCCCGCAATAATCGGGAGCCCGTGCGGGCCGGGGGTCATAGGATGGTGCGGCCATGGCAAAGACCAAGAAAGCTGACAAGAAGAAGGCCGACGCCGAGGGGCGCAAGCTCATCGCGCAGAACAAGAAGGCGCGGCACGACTACCAGATCCTGGACACCTGGGAATGCGGGATCGTGCTCACCGGTACCGAGGTGAAGTCGCTGCGCCAGGGTCGGGCCTCCCTGGTGGACGGGTTCGGGCAGATCGACGCCGGCGAGGTGTGGCTGCACAACGCCCACATCCCGGAGTACGCGCAGGGCACGTGGACCAACCACAGCGCCCGGCGCAAGCGCAAGCTCCTGATGCACCGGTCGGAGATCGACAAGCTGATCGGCAAGCTCCAGGAGACCGGTCTGACGCTGGTGCCGCTGAGCCTGTACTTCCTCAACGGCCGGGTGAAGGTGGAGATCGCCCTCGCCCGGGGCAAGAAGGAGTACGACAAGCGGCAGACGCTGCGCGAGAAGCAGGACCGGCGGGAGTCGGAGCGCGCGATGTCCGCAGCCCGGCGGCGGCAGCGCTCCTGACCGTCCCGGACGGCCGGCGGGGCGCCGGTGGGTCGCCCCATCCGGGGCGGGCCGGGAAAAGCGCCGGCCGGAACCCCGGCGGCTCCTGTACCATGGACCGCAGGTGAACGGTGACACCGGCTCCGGCCGGGGCACCGCTTGTCAACTCAACATGGGGATGATCGGTTTCGACAGCGGCTGTCGAAGCAGGGGAAGCGAGCCGAGGAAGCACGGCGATGATCTCGTTAACCACGCGCCGTGAAAAAAATAATCGCCAACCAGAAGCGCGATTCCTTCGCGCTTGCTGCCTGACGCAGCAAGCGTGAAGTGTCAGTCCGGGAGCGTTCCCGTCCCGGGTCCTGGCATCAGCCAGGGAACTCCACCTTCGACCCCGGTCACGGGGGCCGATAGGGACATCCAACAGTGACTGAGCCCGTCGGAGACTTGTCCGCGTGATCTCCGGGGCCGAGAAAATCGAAGCGGACTGCGCTCGGAGAAGCCCTTCTTCCGCACCGTTGGACGCGGGTTCGATTCCCGCCATCTCCACTCCCCATGAGGCCCCCGCCCGGTTCACCGGGCGGGGGCCTCGTCGTGTGTCGCCCCGGCCCGTGGCCCACCGAGGGCTTCCCGCTTCGGGCGTCGGCGTGCCGGGAGTGCGGGGCCAGTCGCCTCCGGGGTCGTTCGACCGCATCCGACTGCCCCGCACCCGACCGTGCCGCATCGCCTTCCGATCGTTCCGTACATTCGGGCGACCGCATCGGAACAGAAATGAGCGGCCCACTCTTCCCCTCTGCGTCGCCACCGAGACCCGCCGTGTGCTGCGGGGCACGAGTACGACCGGGGTTCCGACGGCCTCTCAACCCCATGCGGTCGGCGCTTTCGCGGTTGGCGCCGGTGCCCCCGCCATCCTTCGACACCTGGAAGCGGGGCCACCCGGTGGTGCCCATGGCCGAGGTGCCCGGCGTCGCGAACACCCGAATGGGAACCATTCCCGGCCGTCCTTTTCGGCACCGTCCGCTTCGGCGGTTCCGTGCCGTGGTGCCCCGCCCCGGCGTCCTCCCGACCCCCTGAGGGGCTCCCGCCGGCGGGAGCCCCTCAGGGGGTCGGGAGGACGCCGGGGGCGTTCGGGTCCCGGCGGCGGCCCTCGACGCAGAAGCGGTTGCCCTCGGTGTCGGCGAGGACCGCGTACGGCAGCGCGCCCGGTTCGAGGCGGTCCGGATAGTACGGCCAGTCCACCCGCCGGGCGCCGAGGGCGACCAGGCGCTCGACCTCCTCGTCGAGATCCCTCTCCCCGGCATACAGGTCGAGGTGGATCCGGGGGAACTCCTCCGCCGGACTTCCGCTGACGTCCAGGGCCAGCACCGGCCCCGCCTTCCCCGGCGGGGGTTGGAGCACGATCCACTCGTCCCCCTCGTACCGGGGTGGCCGGCGGACGTAGCCCAGTGCCGCGGACCAGAACCGGGCCGCGCGGCGGTCGTCCTCCACGCCGAGCGATATCGCCTTGATCTCCGTCACACCCGCCACTGTAGGGCGCCCGGCCCGACCCCCGTCCGGGCCGGGCGCCGGTGTCAGGCCCGGACCGGGGTCGGGGTGACGGTGGTCCGCTCGTGGTCCAGCGCCGATCCGGGCAGCGCCAGGGTGCCCAGCGGATCGGCGAACAGGGGCAGGCGCAGCGCGCCGCGCAGCGCCAGGTAGCCGAGCAGGCCGCCGAGGGTGTTCGCGATCAGGTCGTTGACGTCCACCGACCGGCCGTTGTTGAAGAGGATGTAGGACAGGCACTGCGTCGTCTCGATGCCCGCGCTCGCCAGGGCGCACAGCAGCGTCACCCGGCCCGCCGAGCGGGCCCGCCGCGAGAGCAGCGGCAGCAGGAATCCCAGCGGCAGGAACATGATCACATTGGGCACGAAGGAGAGATCGACGACCAGCAGCGGGATCGGGTTGATCATCTGGTGCCAGGGGGTCTGATTGGCGTACAGGCCATAGGTGGCGACGATCGGGAGGATCGTGATGCTCGCCACGGCCGCCGCGTAACCGGCCGCCGTCAGTCGGGTGGCGGCGTGTCGCCCCGTCCACCCCGGCCGGCCCCGGGCGGCCCGCACCGCCACCAGAACGGCGAAGGCGATCAGCAGGGGCCCGAGACCCACCGCGGGGTCGATGCGGAAGGAGATGTCGAAGTCGTTCACCGGGGACTCCTCGGGTCGCGGCGTGGGCGGCACCCTGCCGACCCGCTCCGCAGTCTGTTCGGCCCACCCGTTCCGGCGGATCTTCCGAAAGCGGGATCCCGGTCCTCCCGGCTATGACTTTCGGCCGAGCCGCCCCGTCCCCCGCCCGACCTAGACTCCCGGCATGACCACTCGTCGCGGAACGGTCGGTCGTTTCGCCCCCGCCCTCGCGGTCGGACTCTGCGCGCTGCTCCTCACGTCCGGTGCCCTGGAGTACCTGTGGACGGAGTCCTTCCGGGGCCCGCGGGGAGATCTGGTGCTCCACGCGGGGGTGATCGTCGCGGGGCTCGCCGCGTCGGCCCCGCTGCTCGGGGCCCGGGCGCTGGCCCGGGCCGGCGTGGTGGCCGCTCTCGTCTCCCTGGGGACCACGGCCGCCACCCGGTCGTGGTGGGGCGGGGGTGCGCCGTACGGGCTCACCGAACTCCTGGCCCTGGTGGCGCTGCTGGCCCTCGTGGCGGCGCGCGGTGCGGCGCCGTCGGCGGTGGGCGCCGTTCCCCTGATGATCGCGGCGGTCGTGCTGCGTCCCCCGACCCCCGGGGCGGGGGAGATCGGGATCATCCTGGCGCTCCTGTCGGCGGTGGTGGTGATGGCGGTGGCCGGAGCCGGGTTGGCGGTGCGGTTCGTGGCGATCGACCGACGCCGGCGGGAGCGGACGGTGCGGTTGGAGCAGCGCGCCGACTTCGCCCGGGACCTGCACGACTTCGTGGCACACCACGTCACGGGCATGGTGGTCCTCGCCCAGGGGGCGCGGACGATCGCGGAGAAGCGGCCCGAGGCGGTCCTGCCCGCGCTGCGCAGGATCGAGGAGGCGGGGGGCGAGGCGTTGGCCTCGATGCGCGGCATGGTGGGGATGCTGCGGGACGCCGGGGCCCCGACGGCCCCCGCCCCCGGGTCGGCGGACGGCGGGGGCGGGCCGTGGGAGCGGATCGAGGCGCTGGTCGCGGGGGCCGTGGCACCCGACGGCGCCCGCGTCCGGTTGACGGTCGGGGAGGGTGTGCCGGAATCGGCGGAGGAACTTCCCGCGGAGGTCGGCGAGACCGCTCACCGGGTGGTCATGGAGGCGCTGACCAACGCCCGCCGGCACGCGCGGGACTGCCGGCGGGTGGAGGTGGACCTGTCCCGGGAGGGGGAGAGCCTGGTGGTGCGGGTGAGCGACGACGGGCGCCGGCGGCACGGCCCCGGTCGGGGGGCGGGACGCGGATTCGGACTCACGGGCCTGGACGAGCGGGTCGCGCTGGTCGGCGGTACCCTGCGGGCCGGGCCGGAGGAGGGGGCCGGCTGGACCGTCCGTGCCGAACTGCCCCTGACCCGCGGGGGAGTCCGCCGATGACGATTCGGGTGCTGATCGCGGACGACCAGGCCATGGTCCGCACGGGATTCGGTCTGATCCTCGCCGCCGAGGACGACATCGAGGTGGTGGCCGAGGCCGTCGACGGCGCGCAGGCGGTCGAGTTGGCGCGGCGTCACCGGCCCGATGTCGTCCTCATGGACATCCGGATGCCGCGGCTGGACGGTTTGGAGGCGCTGCGGCTGCTCACCCGTCCGGGGACCGTCGATCCGCCCCGGGTGGTCGTGGTGACCACCTTCGACGACGACGTGTACGTCCGTCGGGCGCTGAGCGGCGGCGCGTACGGCTTCCTGCTCAAGGACGCCGGCCCGGCCCTGTTGGTGGAGGCGGTGCGGGCGGCGGCGTCCGGGGACGCGTTGATCAGTCCGTCGCTCACGATCTCCCTGCTGCGCGGGTTGACGGCCGATCCGGAGCCCGGGCCCGGGGCCGATCCGCTCTCGGAGCGGGAGCGGGAGGTGGTGGCGCTGGTGGCCCGGGGCGCGACCAACGCCGAGGTGGCGGCGGCGCTGACCATCGGGGTGGGCACGGTCAAGACCCACCTGACCAACGTGCAGCGCAAATGGGGGGTCCGGAACCGGGTGGAGATCGCCGCCCGGGCGTGGGAGACCGGCTTGGTGGGTCCCGGGGGACCGTCGTCCGGAGGGTGATTCCCGCCACCGCCGCGGCGGTTCGGAGGCGGGTGGGGGCCCGGCGGGCCGACTTCACGGG
>NZ_VKHS01000207.1 GCF_014141525.1 Streptomyces calidiresistens | reverse complement strand
GATCGGTGGGGTCGGGGAGGGCGTCGATGGTGAGGGTGCGCGGATCGGGGACCTCCAGGAAGCCCGGTTCGCCGGTGAGCTGGGTGGCCCAGATCCGGCCCGCGCCGTCGGCACCGCCGAGCACGATCATCGGTTGTTCGGCGAGGAACGCCGCGGCGACCTCCGGAACGGTCTCCCCGATGCCACCGAGGGAGAAGCGCGCCTGCTCCGCGAGCCGCGCGCGTCGCTGCACGGTGACCTCACCGTCGTGGTAGTCGGCCACGGCGTTCCTTTCCCTGCCGGAGTCGGTTCGATCAGAAGAAGCCGCAGGTGGGGGCGCCCGGGGTGGGGGCCGCGGACGGGTCCGCGCCGGAGGGGGCGTAGATCTCCAGGCGGGTGCCGTCGGGGTCGGTGAAGAAGATGCCGCCGGACTCGGCGCCCTCACCGTGCGGAACCACCCCGTCGTGGGCGAACTCCGTGCCCAGCCGACGGAGCACCTCGGCGGTGGCCTCCACCTCGTCCATGGTCCCCACCTGGAAGGAGAGGTGGTGCAGGCCGGGGGTGTCGGGCCGGAAGGTGCCCTCGCTCTGCTGCCACAGGGTGATCATCAGGCGGTCCTCGCGACCGAGGAAGGCCCAGCGGCGGCCCTCCTCCTTGCCCTCCGCCATGACCTCGAAGTCGAAGACCTCTCGGTAGAAGGCCAGGGAACGCTCCATGTCGGTGACGTTCAGACCCACGTGGCCGGTCTGGAGTGTCTGCGCCTTGCTCATGGTCATCACATGCCTTCGGTTGGGGTCGCGCTGCCGTTCGCAACCATTGAAAGAGACTTTAAGGGTTAGAAATGGCGTCCGTCAACCGGTGATCTTCACTTGGCCGGTTAGGGTGGAGGTGGAGCTGCCCGTGACGGAAGGACCGGCCCGATGACGCGAGCCCCCGAGACCGACGATCCCCGCCCCCTCACCGGCGAGCCCATGGCCATCGACCTGCTCAACACCCGCTGGGTCGACGCCACCGGCCCCCGGGACCTCTTGGCCTCCACCACCGGACTGGCCGTGTGGTTGAGGGGGTGGGCCGCCCGATTCCCCGCCGGTGACCCGCCGACCGCCGACGCGGAGACCCTGGACCACCTGCTGCGGGCCCGCGACGCGCTGGCCGCGCTGATCGACACACCCCTCTCCCCCGCGCCGGGGGCGATCGCCGAACTCAACGCCGTCCTGGCGCGGGGCCGGATCCGCCGGAACCTCACCCCCGGGGGCCCGGAGGACGTCATCGAGGTGGACTCCCCCTCCTGGCTGCCGGCCTGGGCGGCGGCGGAGGACTGGCTCCGGCTGCTCGCGGATCGTCCCGAACGCATCCGCCCCTGCGCCGGCTCCGAGTGCGTGCTGCACTTCCACGACACGTCCAAGAACGGCACCCGCCGCTGGTGCTCCATGGCCGGGTGCGGCAACCGGGCCAAGGCCCGGCGCCATCACGCCCGCAGGCGTCCCGAACACGACTGACCCGGCCCGGGGCGCCCGCGGGGGGGGCGTCCCGGACCGGGTCGGCTCGGACCGGGTCGGGTCGGGTCGGGTCGGGTCGGGTCGGGTCGGGTCAGATGGTCGCCGGGGCGTCGATCCGGTACACCGGCCCACGGGCCCCGGCGGATCGCTCCCGCAGCTCCGCCCGGCGGGTCTTGCCCGAGGAGGTGCGCGGCAGCTCGGTGACGAACTCCACCACCCGCACCCATTTCTCGGGCGGCAGCTCGGAGCGCACCGCGGCGAAGAGCGCGTGCGCGGTCCCGGGACCCGCGGCGTGGCCCGGCGCCGGTACGACACACGCCTTCGGCACCCACAGACCGATGGGGTCGGGGACGGGAACCACCGCCGCGTCCGCCACCGCCGGGTGGGCCAACAGCACGGTCTCCAACTCGCGTGGCGAGATCCGGTGGTCGAAGGACTTGAACATGTCGTCCGCCCGCGCCACGTGGGTCAGGTTGCCGTCGGGGGCCCGCACGGCGAGATCACCGGTGCGGTAGCGGCCCCCCGCCATGGCCCGGGCGGTGCGCTCCGGATCACCCGCGTACCCGCGCATCAACCCCAGCGGACGTTCCGACAGATCCAGGCAGATCTCGCCCGGCTCGCCGTCCGGCACGGGCAGGTCGGTCTCCGGATCCACCAGCGTGATCCGGTAGCCCGGCAACGGCACCCCCATGCTGCCGGGAACCGGGACCCGCCCGGGCGGGTTGCCGATCTGCCCGGTGGTCTCGGTCTGCCCGTACCCGTCGCGCAGCGACAGGTCCCAACGGCGCGCCACCTCCCGCACCACCGACGGCTCCAGGGGTTCCCCCGCCGCCACCGCCTCGCGCAGCGCCGGCGGTCGGTCCCCCAGCCCGGCGGTCACCAGGGCGCGCCACACGGTCGGCGGCGCGCAGAAGGTGGTCACCCCCCGATCGCGGAGCACCTCCGACACCCGCCGGGGAGTGCTCCCGGCGGCGTCCAGGGCCACCACGGTGGCCTCCGCGTTCCACGGCACGAAGAACGAACTCCAGGCGTGCTTGGCCCACCCGGGCGCCGAGATGTTGAGGTGCACGTCCCCGGGGCGGACACCGTTCCAGTACATCCCGGAGAGGTGACCCACCGGATAGCTCAGGTGGGTGTGCTCCACCATCTTGGGCGCGGAGGTGGTTCCGGAGGTGAAGTAGCGGAACAACGGGTCCTCGCCCCGGGTGACCCCGTCCGGGACGAATCGGGGATCGGCCCCGAGGAAGTCCTCGTACCGCAACCAGCCGCGCGCCGGGCCCCCCACGCCGATACCGACCCACTCCCCCGGCACCCCGGCGAACCGTTCGGAGAGCGCCGCCTCCGCGATCACGTACCGCACCTCACCGCGCAGGACCCGGTCCCGCAGCTCGGCCGGGGTCGCCGTGGTGTAGGTCGGGACGAGCACGGCGCCGAGCTTGATCGCGGCCAGCATCGACTCCCACACCGGTTCGCGGTTGTCGAGCATCAGCAGGACGGGATCGCCCCGCTCGACACCGATCGACCGCAACCAGTTGGCCAGGCGGTCCGAACGCTCGGAGAGCTCGCCGAAGCCGAGGATCCGGTCGGTCTCCGGCCCGCCGGCACCCACCAGGCGCAGGGCGGGACGCTCCGGCCCCTCGCCCAGCGTGTCGAACCAGTCCAGGGCCCAGTTGAAAAGCGGGAGTTCCGGCCGGCGGAACTCCGCGACGGCCGCCTCCCAGTCGGTCCGGTGGCGCAACAGGACGTCCCGGGCCGCGCGGAAGACCTCCCCGGGGGACATCGCGCTCACGCCGCCCCACCCCGCTCGACGACGGGGGCACCGGACACGACCCGGCCGTGAACGGCGACCGGCTCCGGGGCCACCGGGGACCCGCCCGCCGGGGGAAGCGGACGCAGCGCGTCCACCGCGATGGAGTCGGCGTCCCGGTGGAACAGGGTGCGCACCCCCGGGCGTCCGGAGCCCACCTGGGTGAACCACCGGGTGTGTTCGGTGGGGATGCCCAGGGCGTACAGGTCGGGCAGGGCCCGTCCGCTCGCGTCCACCACCCGGAACGGCGCCGGTGTGACCTCCATGCCTCCCGTCAGGTGGGTCTCCCCGTCGGGACCGGTGATCCCGTACCTCCGGATCACCCCTTCGTCGAGCAGCTGCCGGATGAGGGGGGAGGTGTCCCGACCGAGGTCCGGCTCCGGTATGCGGGCGTCCACCAGGGCCCTCACCCACCGGGCCGACCCCGCCACCCGGGGGGAGTCCACCCGGAAGGCCCCCGCCTTCCCGTCGGCGACGAAACGGGTGTGCGGGCCGACGATCTCGACCACGCCCGCCCGGATGAGCGCCCGCAGCTGCTCCACCCGGTACATCGGCGGACCGGCCGAGAGCAGGGCGTTGACGGGCAGGAAACCGCCCCGGAAGTCCTCCACGTGGGAACGCGGCAGCAACCCTCCGTGGTCCACCGCCTCGCGCACCATGTTGCGGATGTCCCGCAGCACGTCCAGTGCCGCCTTCAGCGGGCCGTCCACCGTGCCGAGGGCCGCCTCCCGCAGATCCTCGTCCATGACCTCCAGCACCCGGGCCCGGAACGCCGCGGGCGAGTCGAACTCCTCGTCACCGAACGGCCTGGCCAGCGCCCACGGGTCGAGCGGGGGAAGGTCCGCCAGTCCCGCGCGGGCGAGAAGCGGCTCGCACGGCTTCCCGGACCGGAGGGCCTCGGCGTGCTCACGGGCGAACTCCGCGGCCGCCGCCTCCCCCCGCATCGCCCGCACCCGGGTGACCCGGTGCACGTGCTCGACCTCCCGCAACAGCAGGGGCAGGACGTCCTCGGCGAAGTCCAGTTGACCGCTGCCGGTCGCCGCGCGACGACGATCGCGGGCCGAGGCCAGGGCCTCCCGGGTGAGGAAGAGCGGACGGTGGGCGTGCGAGGGCTCCTTCTGGTTCCGGCCCCGGGCCGGGATGGGCAGCCCGCTGCGCGAGCCGGCGACGATGAACGGTTCCCGCCCACCGGACCGGTAGACCGTCTCCCCGTCGGCGTCCCGCTCGAAGCGACCGCCGCGGCCGACCGTGAGGGAGAGCATCACGTCGTAGAAGGAGAGCCCCAGGCCCCGGATGCCCACCGTGCCGCCCGGGGGGATGCTCTCCTCCCCGAGGTCCATGTCGGCCGCCGAGTCCCCGCACACGTACCGGACACCCGGGGTACGGGCCGCGAACTCCACCATCCCCCTCTCGTGCTCGGCGGGGGCGTTGACCGGATGCCCGGTGGCCAACACCACCCGGTCCGCCTCCAGGAGGTGCGGAGCGGTGTCGAGACTCAGCAGGTAGCCGCCCTCCGGCCCGCCGCGCAGAGCGGTGACCCGCCCGGTGACGGGGATCAGCTCCACGTGGGGAGGGAGGTGGCGGACGACGGTCGCGTACACATCGGCCAGGTAGTGGCCGTAGAGGACCCGGGGGGCGTAGTCGTCGGGACCCAACGGCTCCCCGCCCCGGCGGGCACGCTCGGCCACCCACTGCCCGAGCGACGGCCCGGCTCCGGGCCTGGTCGGGCCCCCGTCGGGTTCCCCGGAGTACATGGTCACCTGGCTGACCACCGTGTTCATGGTGAACCAGGGGTCCTGGTCGGTGCGCCACACCCGCCCGGCGCCGACCTCGACGGCGTCGATCAGATGAATCCTGACCGGACGGGGCACGGTGCCGTCTCCGGCCCCCCGGGCCTCCTCCGCCGTTCGAACGGCGAGGCGTTCGAGGACGGAGATGCCGCGGGGGCCGCTGCCGATGACGGCCAGGACGAGAGGAGGACGGGGCGAGGGAAATCCGGACACGATGGCTTCCTGTCGTCGGGAAGGGACGGAACGAATCGGGAGGGTCCGGCTCAGGCCGGGAGACCGGCGTCGGGGGCCGACGCGCCGGTGGTCAGGGCCATGCGGTCGAAGCGCTCGCGGGTGTGCGAGAGCATGCCGAGGAGATCGTCGGCACGCAGGACCGAGTGCCCGGGGGCGGGAGAGGCGGTGATCGGCATGGAGCCCGTGGAGTGCCACTGGAGACTGCCGCGGGAGTCGATGTGGGCACGGGTGCGCTGGGCGTTGTCGGCGTGCAGGCAGTAGGGCACGTCGAGCACCCCGGCGCGAAACGCCTTGATCAGTGCTCGTCCGATGTCGGCGTCCAGATCCAGGACGGCGTCCACCAGGGTCCGTGCCTCCGCCAGGACACCGAACTCCCCCTCCGGGGGCGCCGTTCGCCCCCCGGCCGCGGCGGCCGCGGCGGCGGCCTCCTCCAGGGCGTGGACGTTGTCCTCGACGGTGGGGATGCGGTGTGCCTCGGCCGAGGTCTTCACGATCATGCGCTCGGTGCCGGTGACGGCGGCGAGTCGGGCGCTGTCCCGCAGCAGTTCCAGCGCGCCGGCCGTGGTGCTGGGGAAGACCCCCATGTAGGTGTAGAGGACGATGTGCCGGTCCAGGTCGGCCAGGTGCTCGTCGGCGAGGGTGCGCAGCGCGTGCAGTGCCTCGATGTCCTGGCCCCGATGGGTCTGTTGGGCGTAGCTGAGCGAGACGCTCCGCATCCCGTGCCGGCGGAAGAAGATCCCCTCCAGCACGGAGAGGGCGACCAGCAGCGAGGGCGGACAGAGCTGCCCCAGCATGCACCCGCCGAAGCTCTCCAGATGGGTTCCGGGCCGGGAGGCGAGCAGTTCGCAGCTGCGCGCCCACGCGTCGACCGAGTCCCGCAGGGGGGTCCTGCTGTAGGGCAGGCAGTAGGAGACCGGGCCGCCCTCGGTCGCGTCGAGCCCCGCCGCGAGCAGGGCACGGACGATGTGGCGGGGATCGGGGGAACCGTGGCGCACCTGCACCGCGAAGCCGTCGCCGAGGAGGTCGGCCACCAACTCGCGTGTGGTGTCGGGCCCGTGGGCGACGATCGGGTAGCCGTTGAGATCCGCCCCCTCCTCCAGCGCCCGCCGGGCGGACGCGAGGTCGCCCACCCGGGTGTAGCTGTCGATGGTGAGCGTGCCGACGGTGTGCGCGCGGGCCGCCCGCACGGCCTCCAGACCCCGTCTCATGCGGGTGGTGTCCGCGAACCCCATCCGGGGCTGCACCACCAGCCTTCCCGCCCGGCGGGCGGTGTGGACGGCGGCGGCGAAGGAGCCGGGCAGGGGATCCCGGGTACGGGGAACGCTCACCGGAGGGCGGGGGCGGCCAGGGCCGGTACGGAGCTCCCGGCGAGGTAGCGACGGAATTCGGTGATCCCCGCGCCGTCCTCGAACACCGCGTCGAAGCCGGCCTCCATCAGGGCGGGCCCGTGGAAGTCGCCGTCGGTCCCGCGCACGCCGAGCTTGCCCCCGATGACGACCCGGAGGTCCCGCAGGTCGGGCTGCTCCCGCAGCCTGCGGACCATGCGGGCGCCGTCCAGCGCCCCGTGGCCGTTGACACTGCTGATGACGACCATGTCGGGTCGGACCCGCCGGCACTCCTCGATCAGCAACTCGTCGGGGACGCAGGAGCCGATGTTGGTCACCTCGTGCCCCATCTCCTCCAGGAGGAGTTGGAGGAAGACGAGGTTCCAGGTGTGCGAGTCGGAGGAGACGCTGGAGACGAGGACGCGACTCGCGCACGACCCGGGCCCGGGGAGCCCGGGGGAAAGCTGATCGGGCTCGCCCGAGCCGGTTGCCGGAAGGGGGTGGGAAATCGGTGCGGACACGACGGAATCTCCTTCGGATCGAAGGTAGCCGTTGAGATCCGCCCCCTCCTCCAGCGCCCGCCGGGCGGACGCGAGGTCGCCCACCCGGGTGTAGCTGTCGATGGTGAGCGTGCCGACGGTGTGCGCGCGGGCCGCCCGCACGGCCTCCAG
>NZ_VKHS01000206.1 GCF_014141525.1 Streptomyces calidiresistens | reverse complement strand
TGTGTATAAGAGACAGCCCCGTACCCGACACCCCACCGCGCTTCCACGTCGGAGCGACACCTCAGGAGGACACATGCCACTGGACGCCATCACCTATCGGGTCCGCCCCGGTCACGAGGACCGACTGGGCGAGATCTTCTCCCCGCACACCTTCCGGCGCGTGGACTCGCCGGTGATCAGGGACGCCGACGGGGGAACCCTCGGCATGCTCCTGGGCACCGGGGTCTTCGTCCGCGACGACGTGTTGGTGCGGGTCATCCACCACGACGGGGTTCCCGCCGACCGGATCGCCGAACACATGTCGGTGCAGGAAGGGGTGCACGAGGCCGAACGGGCGCTGGAACCCTTCCTGGCCGAGGAGCGGGACACCACGACCCCGGAGGGGTTCCGCGAGCACTTCCACCGGAGCCTGATGACCGTCCTGGAGCAGGACAGCCCGGACGACCGCCCCGCCGCGGGCACCGTGGCCCTGCGCCACCCCCTGCGTCCCGGGGCGGGGGCCGAGCTGGCCGCCGCCGGGGCCCCGGCCCCCGGCCCCTCCCTGGCGCTCTCGGCGGAGCACCCGACCATCGTCCGCACGGCGCTGTTCCTGCACTCGGACACGCTGGTGCGGGTGGTGCAGTACGACGGTCATCCCTATGACGTGGTGCGCTACCTGACCGAGCGGTGCTGGAGGGCCGACGCCGAGCGGTGGCTCGCCCCCCACCTGGAGGAGTCCGGGCCCCCGGCCGACGCGGACGCCTACCTGGCGACCGTCCACGAGCGGGCGATGCTCTCGGTCTCGCACATGTCGGTCCTCGGCGTCGGCTGAGCGGAAGCGGTACGACGGCGGAGCCGCCGCCGGGCGACGAGCCCGGCGGCGGCTCCGCCGTCGTACCGGTGTGTCAGGTCTCGGGGTGGTCGAACCACTCGCCCAGCTTGGTGCCCATCAGAGGGCTCCCGCGCAGCTTCAGCTTGCCGGTCAGGAACGCCTTGGCGCCGGGCAGCTTGCCGACACCCATCGCCAGCATGTCGGGGAACTTGATCCCGATGGTGATGTCCGGGTCCTCGCTGCGCCCCTTGTCCGTCCGGCAGGTTCCCGCCTCCACGTGGACGAAGTGGAGCTTGGTCCCCTCCGAGGAGGCGATCTCGAACTGGAAGGTGCCCTTCTGGTCCTTCGCCTTCCGCGGGTTGAACTCCGACACCAACAGGTCGAAGATCAGCTCCAGGGCGGCGTCGAGGCCGCCCTCGCGCTGCCGCACCACTTCTTCCAGCTGCTTCGAGGGGGTCGACTCGACCAGCTCGATCAGCTCGGCGACCTCTTCCTGCTGCACGGTCATCGATCCTCCAGTGATCGGGTTCCGGCCGATACGGCCGGGGTCATCTCGTCCATCGGTTCCAGGAGCCGCATCTCGCCGTCCGCGCGGAGCGGCCACAGGTGCCGCAGGTACGCCTGCTGCTCCTCGCTCCGTTCGAAGGCGCGGAAGGTCGGCTCGTCCGTCCAGTCCGTCAGCACCACGTAGCGCCCCCGCTCGCCCCGGGACCGCAGCAACTGCTGGCCGTGGTTGTCGGGGAGCGTGTGGACGTGCTTCGCGTGGGCCCGCCACAGCTCCTCGAACTCCGCCTCCCTGCCCTCGACGACGTCGATCCGCAGCAGCACCCTCAGCCCTGCGCTCACCGACCGGCCGCCGTCCGCCCGGCGGTGCGGTCGGCGGCGGCCCGCTCGACCAGCTCCTTGATCCGGGCCATCTCCCGACGGGTGTTGGTGTTCAGCCGCTCGGTCATCTCCGGGTCGCCGAAGGGCAGTCCCGGCCGGACGGTGAACTCCTGGCGCCAGCGCATCTCCACGCCGTCGTCGGTCTCGGTGTAACTCCAGTGCAGATTC
This sequence comes from Streptomyces calidiresistens, assembly GCF_014141525.1. Lineage (GTDB taxonomy): Bacteria > Actinomycetota > Actinomycetes > Streptomycetales > Streptomycetaceae > Streptomyces > Streptomyces calidiresistens. The sequence goes on along the minus strand of NZ_VKHS01000206.1, from coordinate 5,483 downwards.
ATGTGGGTGAAGGGACCGGTCTCGATGCGACGTGCCCGGACGGTGCGGGTGACCGGGTCCGGAGTGCGCTCGGAGACCCAGCTCCACTCCACGCCGTTCTCGTCGGGGCGCATGGTGAGCCGGAACCGGATCGTGTCCCCGTCCCGGCCCAGGATCTCCGCCCGGGAGTATTCCGAGAACAGCCGCGGCCAGGACTCGACATCGTTGGTCATGTCCCAGACCAGGTCCATCGGGGCGTTGATGACGATGCGATTGTCGGTGGAGGCCATGTCACACCGCCGCCAGGTGCCGGTTGACATAACCGATGACGTCCCCGGGGGTCGCCATCTCCTCGATCGCCTCGTCGGGGATCTGAAGGCCGTACTCCCGCTGGATCTGACTGGCGATCTCCAGCACCGCCAGCGAGTCGTACCCGATGTCGGTGAAGGCCGTGTCCAGGTCGTCCTCGGTGAGCTCCCGGCCGTCCAGCTCGCCGGCGCACCGGCTCATGATGGCCTTGAAATCGCCGAAGGTGATACCGCTCATGATGTTCTCTCCTTCTGGGTGGTCGGGACGGGCGTGGTGGCCGCCCCCGTTTCGGCCCCCGGCCCGGGAGCGGGCGCGGGGTTTCGAGGGCCCGGGGCCCCGTGAGGGGGCCGCCGGAACCGGTCAGAGGGATCGGATGACCACCGCGGCGTTGAAGCCGCCGTAGCCGCGGGCCAGGACGAGGACCGTGCGCAGTTCCGTCTCGCGCGGCCGACCGACCACGAGGTCCAGCCCGTGGGCGGGATCCGGTCGTACGTTCACCGTCGGGGGGATCACCCCGTCGCGCAGGGCCAGCAGCGCCGCGGCCACGTCCAGTGGGGCACCGCCCGCGTACAGGCGTCCGGTCATGGTCTTGGGCACCGTCACCGGTACCCGGCCGGCTCCGAGCACCGCGGTGATCGCCTCGGCCTCCCGACGGTCCAACTCCGGCACGCCGTGTCCGTCGGCGAGAACCAGGTCGACCTCCTCCGGCGCGACGCCCGCGTCCGCGAGCGCCAACTCCACGGCACGGCGCAGGGCCGGTGGCCGCCCGCTGCCGGGGCGCGGATCGAAGGTGGCCGCGTAGCCGGCCAGCTCCCCGTAGGGGCGGTCGAGGCCGCGAGCGGCCGCGTCCTCCCGGTTCTCCATCATCAGGATGGCTCCGCCCTCCCCGGGCACGTAGCCGCCCGCCGCGCGGTCGAAGGGGAGGAAGGCGCGTTCCGGAAGCGGCTCGGTGCTCAGCCGACCGTTGGAGAGTTGGCAGGTCAGCCCGTAGGGGGAGAGGGAGGCGTCGGTGCCGCCGGACATCACCAACCGGGTCCCCCGGGCCAGGACCCGCCGCGCCTGGGCGAGCACGTCCAGGCCTCCGGCCTGTTCCGAGCAGAGCACACCGCAGGGGCCCCGCATCCCGTGCCGGATGGACAACTGACCGGTGGTCGCCGCGTAGAACCAGGCGATGGACATGTAGGCGCCCACGGCCTGCGGCCCCTCGGAGTACAGCTTCTGCAGTTCCCGTTGGCCGAACTCCACGCCGCCCGAGGAATTGGCGGTGATGACGGCCATCTCCAGGTCGGAGAAGGCATCGGTGTCGATCGCCGCGTCGGCCAGCGCCTCGTTGGCGGCGGCGAACGCGTACCGGGTCATGGCGTCGGTCTCCCGGACCAGGCGGGCCGGCGCGTGGTCCGCGGGGTCGAACCCCACGGTCTCGCCGGCCACCCGCACCGGATAGCCGGTGGGGTCGAACCGGCTGATCCGGTCCAGGCCGGACTTGCCGTCCAGAGTGGCCTGCCACCACGCCTCGCGGTCCAGCCCGTTGGGGGCGATGACACCGATACCGGTGAAGACGGGGGCGCTCATGCGATCCTCCTCGGCGATGTGAGCACCACGGCGCTCTGGAATCCGCCGAAGCCGCTGCCGACGCTCAACACCACGTCCAGTTCGGCCTCCCGGGCGGTTCCCGGGACATAGTCCAGGTCACACTCGGGGTCCGGTTCCTCGTAGTTCGCGGTGGGGGGCACGACCCCCCGGTCGATGGCCAGGGCGCTGGCCGCGATCTCGATCGAACCGATCGAGCCGAGCGAGTGCCCCACCATCGACTTGATCGAGCTGACCGGGACGCGGTAGGCGTGCTCGCCCAGGCTCCTCTTGTACGCCGCGGTTTCGTGCCGATCGTTCTGCTTGGTGCCGGAGCCGTGGGCGTTGGCGTAGTCGATCTCCTCGGGGTTGATCCGCGCCTCGTCGAGTGCTGCGGTGATCGCCTCGCCCATCTCCCGGCCGTCCGGACGCAGACCGGTCATGTGGTAGCCGTTGGCGCGGGCCGAGTAGCCCGCGACCTCGCAGTAGACGCGGGCGCCGCGCCGCCGGGCGTGCTCCAGCTCCTCGATCACGAAGACCGCGGAACCCTCGCCCAACACCAGTCCGTTGCGTCGCCGGTCGAAGGGACGACAGGCGTGCTCCGGGTCGTCGTTGCTGGTGGAGGAGGCGCGCAGGGTGTCGAAGCAGGCCACGGTGATCGGGTAGATGGGGGCGTCGGTCGCGCCCGCCACCATCACCTCGGCCGAGCCCTCGCGGATGAGGTCCACGGCGTAGCCCACGGCGTCGATGCCCGCGCAACAGCCGGAGCTGACCACCGTGGTCGGTCCCTCGGCGCCGGTGGCCCAGGCCACCTCGGTGGCGAGCGAACTCGACATGACGTACGAGTAGAGGTGCGGCTTCATGTAGCCGGGGTCGACCAGCCAGGTGCGGCCGTTGTCGCTGACCGTGCGGTACTCCTGTTCCATGGAGATGGCGTTGCCGACCCCGTTGCCGATGCTCACCCCCACCCGGCCCGGATCGCCCGCCACCGGGTCGAAACCGCTGTCGGCGATCGCCTCCCGGGCCGCCACCAGGGCGAACTGTCCGGCGCGGTCGGTGCGGCGGATCTCCCGGTAGGACAGGCCGGCAGCCTCCGGGTCGAAGTCGCACTCGGCGCCTATGCGGCTGCGGAACCGGCTCGGGTCGAAAAGGGTGATGCGCCGGGTGGCCGTGCGCCCCTTGACGATCATTTCCCAGAACGCCTCCCGGCCCGGTTGTCCCGGTGCCACCACCCCGATGCCGGTGATCACGGCACGCTTCATCACGCGCCTCCCACCTCGGGCAGCGTGCCCTCGCCGGGCAGCGGCTCGCAGTCGACGTGACCGAGTTCGGGACGCGGCGCCAGGGGGCTCAGGAAGAAGGCGACGAACGCCTGTTCGTCACCCGGGTTCTCGATGCGGTGCCGCACGCCTATCGGCACCATGAACGCCTCCCCCGGCTCCAGGACGATCTCCCGGTCGTCCACCCGCAGCAGGATCGAGCCGCGGATGACGAAGAAGAACTCCTCGGAGTACGGGTGGTAGTGCTCGGAGACGAACTCGCCGGGCTCCAGCGTGCCCACTCCGCTGAAGCCGGAGGTCGCGCCGCAGGTCTTCGGACTGAGCAGGACGCGCAGGTCACCCCCGCGCTTGCGGTTCGGTGGCACGTCGTCGACGGTGATCTTCGTGAGACCGGTGGTCTGCATGAGGGCTCCACGGGAGAGGACGGAAGGGCCGGGAAGTGGGGGTGCGGGCGTCAGGGCGTCCAGCTGTAGAAGGGCTCGGCCATGGAGTCCTTCGGTTCCCGCCACGCCGGGTCGTAGGGGGTCATGTACTGCGCGAGCCGGGTGTTGATGTCCTGGTAGAGAGGGTGGCTGCGGGAGCGGTAGAGGTTCTCGTTGATGCCCCGCTCGGCCTCCACCAGGTGGAAGTACAGGCCGTGGAAGCGGAAGAGGGTGCGCCGCCGCACCCCGATCATGTGCGGCAGTTCGGTGGCGTCGGACTCGGCGAAGATGTCCGCCACCTTCTCCGCGTCGTCATGATTCATCCGCGCGACGATGAGGGTGCGATGTGACATGGCAACTCCTTCACGGAACGGGTCGGAAGCGGGGAGGGCCGTTTCCTCCCCGATGCTGCGGTGGACGGCTGGAGACGGTGTCCAGACCGGCTCGACATCACAGCGGGGCCCTCCGGCCGGCGGGGACCAGCCCCATGAGCACGGCGGCGACCGCGAAACCGGCCAGGTAGGTCCACAGCGGCACCACTTCCACCAACTGGGCCAACTGCCCGCCCAGCCCCGCACCCAGGGCGGCCCCCAGGTAGAACAGCCCCATCATTCGACTGCCGTGTCCCTCGGGGCTGGATTCCGCCGTGGTGCTCAACCCGACCGGGCCGAAGACCAGCTCCCCGCAGGTCATGAAGAGGAAGGCGGCCAACAGCCAGAACGGGGACACCGGCGCACCACCGTTCTCCACCAGCCGGGCCCCGGCGGCCAGCACCGCGAAACCGAGGGCCGCGCAGACCAGGCCCACCGCGAACTTCCGTCCCGTGGGGAGCCGGCGGCCCACTCGCAACCACAGCCAGGCGAACAGCGGGGCGAGCGCCAACAGGAACAAGGGGTGGGCCGATTGGAACCAACTGGCCGGCACCGTGAAACCGGCCACGTCCCGCTCGGTGTGCTCCCTGGCGAAGAGACTGAACACCGACCCCAGCTGGCCGTACATCGCCCAGAACAGCACCGAGGGGACGAACACCCGCACGTAACCCCGGACCCGGGACCGTTGCGCGGTGTCCAGGGCTTCGGTGCGCAGCATCCGACGGAAGTAGTGGATCGGTATCACCAGGCAGGCCAGTCCGCACAGGGCCAGCACCGGGCGCAACGGCAGTCCGCCGATCGCCGTCACGGTCGCGTACAGCGCCACCAGGACGACCGCGCCCACCCCGGCCCGGCGAACCAGCAGGCTCCTCGCCGCCGGGGACAGCGGACGACCGGGTCCCGTCCGGGCACCGCGCAGGGAGGGGGCCCCGCGGACGTACTGCAGGACCCCGAAGGTCATGCCCACCGCGGCCGCGCCGAAGCCCAGGTGCCAGTCGACGTGTTCACCCAGCAGACCCGTCACCAGCGGCCCCAGCAGGGCGCTCACCTGGATGCTCATGTAGAACAGGGAGAACGCCGCCTGCCGCTGACCGCTGTCGGCCCCGGGTTTCATCTGGTCGAACATCACCGGCAGGTTCGGTTTGAGCAGCCCGGTGCCACAGGCGACCAGGAAGAGGCCGGTGAAGAAAGCCTGTTCGGTGGGGAAAGCCATGCAGTAGTGGCCGGCGGCGATGATCAGCGCGCCGTACAGCATCGCCCGGTAGGTGCCCAGTACCCGGTCGCCCAACCAGCCACCCGGCATGGCGGCCAGGAACGAGGCCGAGATGTAGAGGCCGAAGAGCGCCGCCGCGGTGCCGTCGGACATGCCCAGGCCGCCCCGGGAGGCGGGCGCGGTGGCGTAGAGGAACAGCAGGGCCTGCATGCCGTAGAAGCTGAAGCGTTCCCACATGTCGGTGAGGAACAGGGTGCTGAACCAGCGCTCGCGGAACATCGACCAGACCGACTGTCCGGCGCCGTCCGGCGGGGAGGGCGGGAGGTCGGGGGCGGTTGTG
>NZ_VKHS01000205.1 GCF_014141525.1 Streptomyces calidiresistens | reverse complement strand
CGGTGGTGCCCCCCCGTCGGGGGGAGCCCGCTCCCGACACGGCGGGCGGGGCGGGGCGCCCGGTCTGAGAGAGGCCCGGTGTCCCGTCCGGTCCCGCCGGGTCGGACGCCCGGGGTTCGGTGTGTCCGCCCCGGCGGGGGTGCCCGCGGGGCTCATCGCCCCGCGGGAACCCCCGCCCCGGTGCCGGTGCCGGTGTCGGATTCCGGTCCGTCGAGTCGGGTGACGGGAACGTGGGCGCGCGAGACCCCGCTCTCCCACCAGGGAGCCAGGGCGGTCACGGGGCCCGCCGCCGAGGCGAACAGCACGGCCACCCCGACCGCGCCCGGGTCGGGAACCCCGGTGACCCGGTCGCCGAGGTAACCGGCCCGGCCGCGCCGGGCACGCAACCGGGCCGTCTCCGAGACCCCGCGCCGTGCGCCCCGGGCGGCGAGGGCGAGAGCGCGCTCCGCCGGCAGCGGACCGGCCCGGCGCACCTCCGTCAGCGCGGGAAGGAGCGCGTCCACCATGGTCTTGTCGCCCGGCTCCGCCTCCCCGACCCGACGCACCGCCGCCAGGCCCGCACCGATGCCCTGTTCCACGGCGGCACCGGTCAGCGTGGGACCGGCGGCCCGGGCCGAGGCCGCCAACTCCTGGAAGACGAGACCGAACAGGGGGCCGCTGGTGCCACCGACCTCGTCGAGGAAGACACCGGCCATCACCTCCAGGGGATCGGCGGCGCGCGACTCCCCCGCCGTCACCGGCGAACGGTCGAGCACCCGGATCGTGGTGGCGAGCCCGACCAGGAGATTGGTGCCGAAATCGCCGTCACCGACGCGCCGGTCCAGATCGGTGAGTTCGGGCTCGGTCCTCGAGACGGATTCGGCGAACCACCGAACCCATCGCCGCGTGAAGACGCCGTCGCATGTCATGGCCGTCACTCCCTTCCTCCCGACCTCCCCGGTGCTTTCCGTGCCCCTCGGTGTCCCCGGTGTCCCGGGTGTCATGATCACCACCGCCACACCGGTGTGTGCACGGGGGCGTCGTAGAGTTCGAGGGTCTCCTCCCCGGCCACCATGAGGGTGAGGGAGAATCCCCGCATGTCCAGGGTGGTGACGAACTCACCCACCGCGCAGCGGGCGGGGGGCACGCCGCGCTTGTGCAGCAGCCGTTCCGTGGCGTCGAGGATGGCGTACAGCTCCAGATCCGTGACCGCCCCCAGGCCGTTGACCAGCAGGATCACCGACTCGCCCCGGGTCGGGGCGAGGGCCGCGAGCAAGGGGTCGGCCATACGTTCCAGCAAGCGGTTCAACGGCTCCCGGGGGATGGCCCGCTCCGCCCGTTCACCGTGGATGCCGACACCGAACTCCACCTCGTCCCCGGCGAGTTCGAATGCGGGCTCACCGGTGGCGGGCAACGCGTGGGAGCGGGAGGCCACCGCGAGGCTGCGACAGCGCGCCGTCACCCGCTCCCCCAGCCGGACCAGTTCCGCGAGATCGGCCCCGCGATCGGCGGCCGCTCCGAGCACCTTCTCGACCAGCACCGTGGCGGCGGTGCCCCGGCGGCCCGGGCCCGGTCCCTCGGTCGCGGTGGCCAGGTCGTCGTCGACGAGAACCCGGGCGCAGGGGATGCCCAGGTGCGCGAGACGCTCGGCGGCGATGCCGAAGTTGATCCGGTCCCCGGTGTAGTTCTTCACGATGTGCAGCACGCCCTCGGGCCCGGCGACCGCGCGGGAGGCCTCCAGGACCTGCCGGTTGTGGGGTGAGGTGAAGACGCGTCCGGGACAGGCGGCGTCCAGCATCCCCGCCCCGACGAATCCGATGTGCAGCGGCTCGTGACCGGAGCCACCCCCGGACACCAGGCCCACCCGTCGTCCCGGGGACGGGTGTCGGGCCCGGACGTAGCCGTTCCCGGTGTCCCGCACGACCAGGTCCGCGTGGGCCCGGCAGAACCCGTTCAGCGCGTCGGCGAGCAGGGACTCGGGCTCTGTCGCGAAGTAGGCGACCATGGCGGCTCCCGGCGTGATCGACGTCCCCCGGCGGCCGGGGGCCGGCTCTGTCGTTCCGCACAGCGTGCGGGGGCGCGGACCGACCGGCAACCGGCGCGCGGCGGGCGCGGACGGTCACACGGGGTCCCCTGGGCCGGTCCCGGTCGCCGGAGCGTGCCCCCGGGGCGTGTCGCCGGTGGTCGCGCGGGGCACCGGAGGTACCCCTCCCGGGACCACCGGACTCCGGGGTCCCCGGGGGACCAAAGGGAACTCCCGACCCCGGGTACCCCCGAACGGGTGACCGCAGGCGGTTCGGGTGGATCCCGGTGCCGCGAGCCCGTCGGCCGGTGGGCGCGCGCCGGGCCCGATCGGGGCACGACCCCCGCACGCGCTCCGGCGCGCGGAGACGAACCGACTCCCGTGTTCCGCACCGGACACCGGTGCGGAACACGCCCGAACGATCCACGCTTCCGGGCGCTCCCCCGATACGGTGGTGCGCGGCCGGCGCCGCGATGGGGCCGCACCCGGTGCTGCCCCGTGGGATCGGTGATGCCCGGGCGTTCCGGCCCGGTCCCGGTGGGGCTCAGAAAAGGGTCCCTCCGGAACCCCGGTGGGCCCCACCCCGTGGCCCGACGGGAACCGGTGAAACCAGCGGAACCAGTGAAACCAGCGGAACCAGCGGAACCAGTGAAAAAGGTGAGATGACCCCGAACACCATCGGCTTCGCGTTGTTGCTGCTCGGGGCGTTGTTGCTCCTCGCCAAGCTCATCCGCGTCAAGTGGCGTCTGGCCCAACGTCTCTTCATCCCCAGCTCCATCATCGGCGGTGGCATCGCGCTGATCTGCGGCCCCGACGTGTTCGGCCGGTTGGCCTCGGCCGCGGGCGCGGACGGTCTCGCCGACTCCGGACTGTTCACCGTCGAGGTGTTGGAGGTCTGGGCGACCCTTCCCGGCCTGCTGATCTCCGTGGTGTTCGCCGGCCTCTTCCTCGGTCACCGGCTGCCCGGTCCCCGGGAGGCCGGGCGGATGGCCGGTCCGCAGATCGCCTTCGGGACCGCCCTGGCGAGCGGACAGTACGTCCTGGGTCTGCTGCTGGCCCTGCTCGTCCTGGGACCGGTGTTCGACCTGCCGCCGCTGACCGGGGCCCTGATCGAGATCGGCTTCGAGGGCGGGCACGGGACCGCCGCCGGATTGGGTGACACCTTCGCCGACTTCGGCTTCCCCGAGGGGCAGGACCTCGCGCTGGGCATGGCCACCGTGGGGCTGCTCTCCGGAATCGTCGTCGGCATCGTGCTGATCAACTGGGGTGTGCGGACCGGTCGCACCACCGAGTTGCGCGCCGGCGCCGCGCCGTCGGTCTCCGAGCAGGCCGGTCTGGTGGAGAAGGAGAACCGCCGCTCCGCCGGGACCCTGACCGTGCACCCCTCCTCCATCGAGCCCCTCACCCTGCACTTCGGCCTGCTGGCCATCGCGGTGATGGTCGGATGGCTGATCCTCTCCGGGCTCCAGGCACTCGAGCGATGGCTGTGGATCGACACGATCGAACTCTTCGTCTACGTACCGCTGTTCCCGATGGCCATGATCGGGGGCATCGTCGTCCAGTTGGCGATCCAGTCCTTCGACCGCTACGAGATCGTGGACCGACAGCTCGTGGAGCGACTCCAGGGCTTCTCCCTGGACATGCTGATCATCGCCGCCCTGGGCACCCTGTCGCTGCAGGTCATCGCGGACAATCTGGGTCCCTTCCTGCTGCTCACCGTGACCGGGCTGCTGTGGTCGGTGGGGGCCTTCCTCTTCCTCGCCCCCCGGGTGATGCCCGACCACTGGTTCGAGCGCGGGATCGGTGACATGGGGCAGTCCCTGGGGGTGACGGCGACCGGCCTGGTGCTGCTGCGGATCGCCGACCCCGAGCTGCGCACCCCCGCCTATCCGGCCTTCGGTTACAAGCAGTTGGCCCTGGAACCGTTCTTCGGCGGCGGATTGATCACGGCGGCCGCGGTGCCGCTGATCGTCAACTTCGGTGCCGGGTGGATGCTGGGCGGTATGGGGGTGCTGCTGGTGGTCTCCCTGGGGGCGGGCCTGTTGTGGTTCGGCCGGCGTCCCGGCGTGGACCGGCTCGACGAGCCGGCCTGAGTCGGCGGATCGCCGCCGCGGGGCCGGGGATCGGATCCGGGATCAGATGAAGGCATGCCCCTCGCCCCGGTAGGTGGGGGCCTCCTCGACGATCCGATCCCCCTCGACCAGGTGGAGCCGGTTGACGCGCTCGGCGGGTTCGCCCGCCTTGGCGTGCCGGAACCACACCCGGTCCCCCGGCCGCAGGTCCCGGGCGGCGGCACCGACCAGGGGGGTCTGCACCTCCCCGGCCGCCTCGGTCGGAACGTACCGCAGGCCGGGCGGGAAGACCGGCACCGGCAGCCGGTCGCGCCCCGGGGGGCCGGAGGCGGTCCAGCCGCCGCCGAGCACCGTCACGACACCCGGCGCCGGCCGGCGCACGACGGGGAGCGCGAAGAACGCGGCCGGGGCGGGCCGGAAGTCCCGGTAGCCGTCGAAGAGGGCCGGACCGTACAGCCCGGAGCCCGCCGCGATCTCGGTGACGGCCGGTTCGGCGGCGGTGCGCGCCACGCTTCCGGTCCCGCCCCCGTTGACGAATTCCAGGGGCGTCACGGACCGCACGGCCGCGACGGCCGCGGCCCGGCGCTCGCGCAGTTCGGCCGCGGAGAGGCGCTGGAGTCCCCGGATCGCGAGGGCGCGCAGCGGCGCCCCCGCGGGCGCGTCGCCGACCCCGGCGATCTGCGCCTCGTAGGCCATCATGCCGACCAGGCGCAGGCCGGGCCGGCGGACGATCGCCTCGGCCAGGACCCGGGCGGAGGCGGGGTCGTGGACCGGGGAACGGCGGGCGCCGATGTGCACCCGCCCTGCGAACAGCCGCAACGACGCGTCCAGTTCCAGGCACAACCGCAGGGGGTGTTCCGGATCGGGGCGGCCCGCCCCCCGCAGCACGTCCTCCAGGTGGTCGAGGTGGTCCGGGTGATCGACCATGAGCGTGACCCGCTCCCGGATCGCCGGATCGGTCGCCAGCCGTCGCAGGGCGGCGCGGTCGGCGGTGGGGTAGCCCACCACGACATCGCTGACGTCCGGCCGGCCGTCGGGACCGTCCGCCGCGAGCAGCAGCGCCTCCGGGAGGGTGAAGGCGAGGGCGCCGTGCCAGCCGGGGAGCCGTTCGGCGCGTCGGATCAGGGAGCGGCAGCGCAGCGACTTGGTGGCGACCCGCAGGGGTTTGGCCAGGGCGCGGCGGGTCAGGGCGTCGGCATTGCGGTGCCAGGCCGACAGATCCACCACGGCGAAGGGGGGCTCGAGGTCGGCGGTGGCCCGCTCCAGTCGGTGGAACACCGCCCGGCGGGCCGCCTCGGGGTCCCGGCGGGGGACGGTTTCCCCCGGGGTGGGGGCCGGAGGGCGGCTGTGGACGGTGGCGTCGGCGGTCATCGACGTCCCTTTCCGGCACGGTGACCGGTGGTCGCCCCTCCACCGGGAAAGCGCGACGGTCCGGCTGTCGGCGACCACCGTAGCGGCCGGTGGGGAGGGGTCAAGAGGGCTGCCCCGGACCCGGTTCGGAAAGGGCGGGGCCCGGTGGTCCCACGGGAGCGGTGCGGGCGTTGACGCGTCCGCGGGTCGGTCGCACACTGGCCCCTCAGCCATCCCGTGCCGGGGTGGGGCGGCGGGAAGGGACGGTCGCGGTGGCGGTACGGGAGCGGTGGGGCGCGACCCGCCGGGAGTCGGGGACGGCGCCGGGGTGGCGGAACTGGGCGGGAACGCAGGGCGCCCGACCGGTGCGCACCGCCCGGCCCCGGAACACCGCCGAGGTCGCCGCGCTGGTGGCGGACGCCGCCGACCGGGGGCTGCGGGTGAAGGCGGTGGGCAGCGGTCACTCCTTCACCGGCGTCGCGGTCACCGACGGGCTCCACCTGCTGATGGACGCGCTGGACCGCCCGATCGGGGTGGATCGCCGGCGCGGTCTGGTCACGGTGGAGGCGGGGATGCCCCTTCACCGTCTGAACCGGCTGCTGGACGCGCACGGAATGGCGCTGACCAACATGGGGGACATCGATCGGCAGACGGTGTCCGGGGCGATCTCCACCGGCACGCACGGCACCGGTCGTTCCTCCGGCGGCCTGTCGGCGCAGGTGACGGCGGTGGAGCTGGTGACGGCCGACGGGTCGGTGCTCTCCTGCTCGGCGGACCGGGAGCCCGAGGTGTTCGCCGCGGCCCGGTTGGGGTTGGGGGCACTGGGCGTGCTCTGCCGGGTGACCCTGCGGTGCGAGCCGGCCTTCCTGCTGCGCGCGGTGGAGATGCCGATGCCGCTGGACCGGGTGCTGGAGGAGTTGGATGACATGGTGCGCGGGAACGAGCACATGGAGTTCTACTGGTTCCCGCACACCGATCGGACGCTGACCAAGCGGAACAACCGGCCGCTCGGCGGGGCACGGCGGGCGCCCGTGCCCCGGGCCCGGGCGTGGTTCGAGGACGAGTTCCTGTCGAACACGGTCTACGAGGGGGTCAACCGCCTGGGGTGCGCGGTGCCGGCGGCGATCCCCCGCTTGAACGCGGTGGCCGCCCGGGCTCTCTCACCCCGGGTGTACACGGATGTCTCGCACCGCGTGTTCACCTCGCCCCGTCGGGTGGTCTTCCGGGAGATGGAGTACGCCGTTCCCCGCGCCGTTCTGCCGGAGGTGCTGCGCGAGTTGCGGCGGTTGCCCGAGCGCCACGGGGAGCGGGTGGGGTTCCCGGTGGAGGTCCGCTTCGCCCCGGCCGACGACGTGTGGCTGTCGACGGCCCACGGCAGGGAGAGCGCGTACGTGGCGGTGCACCAGTACCACCGACGACCGCACGCCGGGTGGTTCCGGGTCGCCGAGGAGGTGCTGATCGCCGCAGGGGGGCGCCCGCACTGGGGGAAACTGCACCGGTTGGGGGCGGAGGAGTTGGGTCACCTGTACCCGCGCCTCGACGACTTCCGTCGGGTGCGGTCGCGGCTGGATCCGGCCGGGGTGTTCGGAAATCCCCACCTGGAGCGGGTGCTCGGGCCGGTGTGAGCCGCCGCCCGGAGGTCACCGGGGGCGGGGCGCGGCCGGTCGGCGGTTTCGGGGGGCGGCACGCCGGGCCGCGCGTTCCTCCCGCGCCCGGCGGTGGGCGGCCAGGCGCAGGAGGAGCGGCGGCAGGACCAGCCGGACCCGCACGGGGAGGGGTTCGACGAGCAGACGCACGCGGCGGGCGAAGCGACGCAGGTCGCGTTCGTCCCGGGCGGTCCACGGAAGTCCGAGCCGTTCGCGCAGGATCGGGGGCAGGGTGCCCACGGTGACCAGGTTCAGCCGACGGGTGACGGGACGGGTGAGGAGCCGCCAGAGCCCGGCGGGGATCCGGGAGCAGGGCGGGGC
>NZ_VKHS01000204.1 GCF_014141525.1 Streptomyces calidiresistens | reverse complement strand
GCGGACGACGTCCGTCGCGGCGGGCCGGGACGCGGGGCGGCGGGCGGTGAGGGGCCAGACCAGCGTGGTGGCGCCCCAGGAGAGTCCGGCCCCGAACCCGGCGAGCAGCACCCGCCGACCCGCCGTGAGCGCGCCCGAGCGGTGCTCCTCGTCGAGCAGCAGCGGGATCGAGGCCCCCGCGGTGTTGCCGACGTGCTCGATGTTGGCGGCCCGCCGCTCCGGGGGGATCGCCAGGGCCTCGCCGAGTGCCGTGCCGATCCGGGCGTTGGCCTGGTGCGTCACCAGGCGGTCCACGTCCCCCGGTCGCCAGCCGGCGCGTTCCAGGGCGGTCCGGGAGGCTTCCGTCATCCGTGTCACCGCCTCGCGGTAGACCCGGGAGCCCTGTGTCATCCGCAGGTGGCGGGGGTGCTCCCCGGTCGGTTCGCGTCGACGGGAGCCGCCGGCGGGCACGTTCAACAACTCCTGTCCCCGGCCGTCGCTGCCCAGCACGATGGGGCCGATGGCCCCGGGTTCGTCGGGCTCGCCGGCCCGCAGGACCACGGCGCCCGCGCCGTCGCCGAACAGCACCGCGGTGGCGCGGTCGCGGGGGTCGATGAGGGTGCTGAACGCCTCGGCGGCGATGAGCAGGACGCGCTCGGCGGTTCCCGTGGCGATCAACCCGGCGGCGCTCGCCAGGCCGTAGAGGAACCCGGCGCACACCGCCGACACGTCGTGGGCGGCGACCTCGCCGAGCCCCAGACGGGTGGCGACATCGGGAGCGGTGGCCGGGCAGAGCCGGTCGGGGGTGGTGGTGGCGAGCACCACCGCGTCGACCGTGCCGGGGCCGGCCGAGGCCAGCGCGCGCCTGCCCGCCTCCACCGCGAGATCCGAGGTGGCCATCCCGGGGGCCACCCGTCGGCGTGAGGCGATACCGGTGCGTTGCCGGATCCAGGTGTCGTCGGTGTCGAGCACGGCCTCCAGATCGGCGTTGGTGACCGTGTCGGGCGGCAGCCAGGATCCGATGCCGGTGAGGACCGCCGCACGGGGGTGTCGGTGGTGCATGCCAGTCGTGACTCCTAGGTCGGATGACGCCGGGAACGGCGTGCCGGGGTCGGGGCGCCGGGAGGTGCCGCGCGTCGGCGGAACGATGCCGGACCGTGCGGCGGACCCCGCCGCACGGTCCGGCATCGGCCCGCGGGGCCGGGGCCGAATTTCCCGCCGGTCAGCCTGCCACCGGCCGGGCGGGACGAACAAGAACAGAAATCGGAAAAGAGCGCCGACGGTTTTTCCGGGAACCCGAAATCCGGCGCCCTCCCTTGCGCGCGGCCTTCCCGGTGGGGTCGGGGACGGGGCGCCCACCGGGCCGTCGACGCGGAATTCCGTTATCCCGAAGGTCGCCGGAAAAGATTTCCGAATGTTGTCATTGCCCGCCGGGTCCTTTCGCTGCAAGGCTCGGATGCCGAAGCGACGTCGTGCGTCGCCACCCCGGTTCGGCCCCGGGGCGGGGTCACCCGCTCCCCGCCGGAATCGGCGACGGCACACGCCCCCACCGGCCGGTCGTGCCCGTCCCGGATTCCCGGCATCGCCTTCCTTCACCGCTCGGGGAACCCGCGGGGCTGTGCCCCTCCGTGCCCACGCGCCCGTACGAATGAGGTGGAAACACGTGGAAGCCAGGCGACAAGACGACTTCGTCGGCATTCTCCGCCAACACGCCGGGGCCGCCCCCGACAGGACCGCGTTCACCTTCCTCGAAGGCGAATTGGAGGTCTCGGACACCCTGACCTACGGCGAACTGGATCGACGTGCCGCCGCCCTCGCCGCGCGGCTGCGCGAGCACCTCGAACCCGGCGACAGGGCCCTGCTGCTCCACCCGGCGGGAACGGATTACGTGGTGGCGTTCTACGCCTGTCTCTACGCCCGGGTCATCGCCGTTCCGCTGTACACCCCGCAGCGCCGCACGGTGCCGACCGTGGAGGCGATCGCCGAGGACTGCCGGGCGACGGCGGTCCTCACCACCTCGCGCAATCTCTCGCGTCGCTCGCTGTTCGCCGACGGATCGCGACCGGCGACGATCCCCTGGCTGACGACCGACACGGGGGCCGACGAGCCCGGTGCCCCCACCGTCCCGATGGTGGACGAGGGGATCACGCCGCGGACCATCGCCTACCTCCAGTACACCTCGGGCTCCACCTCCACCCCCAAGGGGGTGGTGATCACCCATCACAACGCCGTGCGCCAGTGCGCGGAGGCGGCCGCCGCCTGGTCGTTCGACGCCGACAGCCGGTGGGTGGCCTGGCTGCCCCACTTCCACGACTACGGGCAGATCGGTTCGGTGATGCTGCCGGTCTTCGCCGGCGCCGCGAGCGTCATGATGGCCCCCGCCACGTTCGTCCGTCGCCCGCTGCGCTGGCCGCGCGCGATCAGTGAGTACCGGGGCACCCACACCGGGGCCCCCAACTTCGCCTACGACCTGTGCGTCGAGGCGATGGAGGAGGCCGAACGTTCCGGGACCGCACCGGAGCTGGACCTGAGCACCCTGGTGATCGCAGGCAACGGCGCCGAACCGGTGCACCTCGCCACCCTGGAGCGTTTCGCCGAGGCGTACGCCCCCCACGGCCTGGACCCCGCCGCGCTCTGCCCCTCCTACGGGCTGGCCGAGGCCACCCTGCGGGTGACCAGCACGCCCTACGGCGGGCCGGTGCGCAGCGGCACCTTCGCGACGGCCGTGCCGGGCGCTCCCGTGATGCCGAGCGACGATCCCCGCACGCGCCCGCTGGTCGCCGTCGGCGGTGTCATCGGCGACACCGGGATCGCGGTGGTGGACCCCAAGACCCGCCGGCGGCTGCCGAGCGGGCACGTGGGGGAGATCTGGGTCACCGGTCCGATCGTCTCCCCCGGCTACTGGGAGCGCCCGGAGGAGAACGAGAGGACCTTCGGGGCGGAGATCGAGGGCGAGAGCGGCACCGCGTACCTGCGCACCGGGGACCTCGGCTTCGTGCAGGACGACGCGCTGTACGTCTGCGGTCGCATCAAGGACGTGGTGATCGTCAACGGCACCAACCACTACCCGCAGGACCTCGAACGCACCGCGGAGGAGAGCCACCCCGCGGTCCGCCGCGGCCACACCGCCGCCTTCGGCGTCACCGACGGCGGGACGGAGTTCCCCGTGGTCGTCGTCGAGACCCCCCGGCACGACGCCGCGTCCCCGCGGGAAGTGGCCCGGGAGGTCCGGGAGGCCGTGTGGCGCGCTCACGACCTGATCGCCGGGGTGCTCGTCACCGAGACCGGAGCGGTTCCCGTGACCACCAGCGGCAAGGTGCGGCGCGCCCGCGCCCGCGAGGAGTTCCTGGCCGACGCGCTCCCGGTGAAGGCCCGACTCGACGCCGTCGCGCCGGGGGCGTCGAACGAGCCGACCGGCACGGCACGGCCGGACCGACCGACTCGGAGCGTCCCCTCCGCCGCCGACGCCCTGCGCGGCGCCTGCCTGGCCCGGGTCACCGAATGGCTGGCCGACGAGCTGCCGGCGGGCACGGCGGTGGACCCGGCCAGGAGCCTGGCGGACCACGGGACCTCCTCCCTCCAACTGTTGGAGCTCCACGGAGTGCTGGAGGACTGGAGCGGGGGCGACCTGCCCCCGGAGGTGATGTGGGAATCGGAGTCGATCGACGATCTCGCCGCCCGGGTCGCCGCCCGGATGGTGGGGACCGGACCGAAGGGAGCGGACCGATGAGGCTGGCCGCCGTCGCCGCAGCGCTGCCCTCGCGGCGCGTGAGCAACGCCGACATCCTGGAGATGGTGCGCGAGCACAGCGCCGCCGTCATCGAGGGGGACCTCGACGAGGCGGTGAAGAAGGTCCGTTTCTGGCTCGCCTACTGCGGATCGGAGAACCGTCGCTAGGCCGCCGAGGGGGAGCGTCCGCTGGACCTGCTGACCCGGGCCGGCCGGGAGGCGATGGAGCGGGCCGGGGTGACGCCCGAGGGCGTCGACGTGCTGATCTACACCGGCATCGGCCGCGGTTTCCTGGAGCCCGGCGGCGCCTACCACGCGGCGGCCGCGCTCGGCACGCTGCGGGCCCAGTGCTTCGACGTGATCGACGCCTGCATGAGCTGGGTCCGCGCGGTCCAACTGGCCGAGGGGCTGTTCGCCTCCGGTGCCTGCCGGACCGCGATGATCGTCAACGCGGAGTTCAGCCTCCACTCCGGCGGCCCCGTCTACCCGGGGGTGTTCGCGCTCCCCGACGCCGACGCCGTCTCCTGGAGCTTCCCCGCCTACACCGTCGGTGAGGCCGCCACCGCGACCGTCCTCACCGCCGACGGCGGCCGACCGTGGTCGTTCGCCTTCTCCTCCCGTCCCGACCTCGCCGACCTGTGCAACATCCCGCTCGAGGGCCACGAGGGGTTCTGCGCGCCCTCGGAGAAGGTCGCCCGGAACGGGGTGGGCCGCTTCACCTCCTTCGGTTTCGAGTTGCACGAAGCCGCGCGTTCCGAGGCGGTCGAGGTCCTCAAGCGGCTCGATCCGCCGACGGACGAGATCGGGGCCGTCTTCACGCACGCCTCGGCCAGGCGCTTCTGGCAGGAGATGGCGGACTCGGTGGGGCTGGGCGACCGCGTTTTCCACGTCTTCCAGGAGACCGGGAACATCGTCTCGGCCTCGGTGCCCACCGCGATCGCGGGTGCCGTCGAGGAGGGGAGACTCCGCCGGGGCGACCGCGCCCTGGGATGGGTCGGCAGCGCCGGTATGTCGTTCAGCGCCTTCTCCTTCGTGTACTGAGCGCGTGGGAGAGGACGGACCCGGAAACCGGGAATTCGGGAATTCGGAGAGGACCAACGTGGCGAATCTTCCGCTGAAACCGCTCACCCACGCCCTGGGGAGCGCTGTCGGCTACGGTGTCTCGCGCCTGCGTCGGCCCCGCGCCGACCACCGGGAGGAGGAGGCCCGGCGGGTGCTGGAGTGCCTGGTCGAGGCGGGGCCCATCTACATGAAGCTCGGTCAGCTCATGGCCACCCGGTCCGACCTGGTGCCCGCCGAGTGGGTGGAGAGCCTGCGCACGCTGCAGGACGACGGCCCCCACATGGACGAGGTCGCGACCCGGGCCGCCGTGGAGAGGGAACTGCGCGCCCCGCTCAACAGCGTCTTCCGCGAGTTCGACCCGACGCCGGTGGCCAGCGGTTCCGTGGCCCAGGTGCACCGGGCGCGGTTGATCGACGGTCAGGAGGTCGCCGTCAAGCTGGTGAAGGACGGTGTGCCCGAGCACATCGAGCGGAACCTGCGGCTGATGGGCCGCGGGGTGCGGGCGGCGGAACGGCTCGTCCCGGCCGTCGCCGCCGCCGACGGGACGCGCCGCTTCACCGAGGTGGCCCACCTGTTCCGCTCGCAGGCGGACATGATCCTGGAGGCGACCCGGCAGAAGCAGGTGTACCGGAACTTCGCCGGCCACCCGTATGTGCGCGTGCCGCGGGTCGTGCCCGAGCTGGTCACCCCGCGCCTGCTCGCCATGGAGTACATGCACGGCATTCGCGGCAACGAGGCCCACCGGGTCGACATGGAGCCGGCGCGGTTGGCCCGCCGGCTCCAGGACACCATCTACACGATGCTGTACATGCACGGCGTCGCGCACGGCGATCCGCACCCCGGCAACATCCTCTTCTCCGAGTCCGGTGAGCTGATCCTGCTCGACTACGGCATCACCGTGGAGCTGACGGAGGACGAGAAGTGGGGGCTGTCCTCCTTCTACTACGCCTGCACGCGCAAGGAGTGGGAGGTCGCCGCCCGCCGCTTCACCGAGCACTTCGTGGAGGGCCGCGAGCGCCTGCGCGGCCGGGAGAAGGAGTACACCGCCGAGCTCGTCGCGGTGCTGGAGCACCACTTCGACCTCGTCTCCGACCGTTGGTCCACCGTGGGGTACTTCCGTGACGTCAGTGCCGTCCTGCGCACATACGGCGCGCGGTACACCACGAGCTTCACCAAGGTGGAGCTGGTCTTCCTGTCCTGCGAGGGCTTCGCCTCCCAGCTCGACCCGGACATCGACATCTGGCGGAACGCCCGGAAGTTCACCGACCGGTACTCGCCCTACATGAGCCGTGAGATCCGCGCCCGCTTCGACGAGCGGTTCGCCGAGCAGATCCCCGGCTCGCTGCGGATGCGGGACCGTGCCGACAGGGTTCTGGTGGCGCCGACCCACATGCACCGCTACTTCTTCCCCAGCACCTACCCGCTGTTCGTGCGGGAGGCGCGCGCCGGCCGGGTGACGGATGTCGACGGCAACGAGTACGTGGATCTCTCCGGCGGGTACGGGCCGCACATCCTGGGGTACGCGCACCCGGTCGTCACCGAGGCGATCACCTCCGCCGCGACCGCCGGTCCGGTCAACGCCATCGGCAACGAGCCGGAGGTCGAGTTCGCCGAGCTCCTGGTCGACTCGCTGCCGGGCGCGGAGCGCGCGCTGCTGTGCAATTCCGGTACCGAGGCCGCCCTGACGGCCATCCGGCTCTGCCGCGCCCACCGCAGGCGGGACACGGTGGTGAAGTTCGAGGGGCACTACCACGGCTTCTCCGATCAGGGGATGGTGAGTTCGTGGTTCCGGTTCACCGGTGACAAGCACGCCCCCGAGCCGATCGCCGGGTCGCTCGGCTCCCAGCGGGCGGTGGTCAAGGGCACCCGGGTGCTCCAGTACGGCGACATCGGCGGCCTGGACCGTCTGCGGGCGGAGGCCGACGACCTGGCGTGCGTGGTCGTCGAACCCCTGCCGTCCTCGACCGCCACGCTGGACCGCGAGTTCCTCACCGCCCTGCGGGAGCGCTGCACCGAATGGGGCGTCCCGTTGATCTTCGACGAGGTGGTCACCGGTTACCGGGTCACCTACGGCGGTGCGCAGAGCCTGGTCGACGTCCAACCGGACCTCACCCTGCTGGGCAAGATCATCGGGGGCGGGCTGGCGTGCGGCGCGGTGGTCGGCCGGGCCGACCTGGTGGAGATGTGCCGGAGCACCGAGGACCCCTTCCTCGACTACGAGCAGCGGGCCTTCGCCGGGGGTACGCTCAGCGGCAATTCCCTGACCTGCCGCGCCGGCGCGGCCGTGTTGCGGCATCTGCGCGACAATCCGCACCTGTACCGGGAGCTGGAGGAGAAGACGGAGCGGCTGCGCGATGAGTTGATCGAGAGCACCCGCAAGCGGGGCATCCCCTGCCGGGTCGGTGCCCGCGGGGCGATCTTCTCCCTCAACTTCAGCCACCGATCGGCGGGCGTCTACCGCGACCGCATGGCCGGCAGCAACTTCAAGGCGACGATCGCGCTGGCCTACTACATGCGCCGACACGGCGTGTACATCCCGGAGCTGCACAGCTTCCTCCTCAGCACCGCGCACACCGACGACGATCTCGCGGTCGTCGGCAAGGCGTTCGACCTGAGCGTGGCCGAGATGGCCGACGACGGGTTCTTCGTGACGTGACCGGGGCACCCCTCCCCGCTGCGGCTCCCGGTCCCGCCCCGGGCCGCGCGGACGGACGGCCCCGGCACCCCTCCACCC
>NZ_VKHS01000203.1 GCF_014141525.1 Streptomyces calidiresistens | reverse complement strand
ACCCCACGGGCCGAGGTCCCCCACCACGGCCCCGACGGAACTCAGCGCTCGGAGGCGGCCAACTGGCCGCAGGCGCCGTCGATTTCCTGCCCGCGGGTGTCCCGCACCGTCACCGGCACCCCGTGACCGTCGAGGATCTCCACGAACGCCCGCTCGTCCTCCGGCCGCGACGCCGTCCACTTCGAGCCCGGCGTCGGGTTGAGCGGGATCAGGTTCACGTGCGCCCGCATGCCGCGCAGCAGCCGGCCCAGCAGGTCGGCCCGCCACGCCTGGTCGTTGATGTCACGGATCAGCGCGTACTCGATGGAGACCCGCCGCCCGGAGCGCTCGGTGTAGGCACGGGCGGCGTCCAGCACCTCGCGCACCTTCCAGCGGGTGTTCACCGGCACCAGGGTGTCGCGCAACTCGTCGTCCGGGGCGTGCAGCGAGACCGCCAGCCGGCACTTGAGGTCCTCCTCGATGAGGCGGTGGATGGCGGGGACCAGGCCGACCGTGGAGACGGTGATGCCGCGCTGGGAGAGCCCCAAGCCGTCGGGCACCGGGTCGGTCAGTCGTCGAATCGCGCCCAGGACCCGCTTGTAGTTGGCCAGCGGCTCGCCCATGCCCATGAAGACGATGTTGGACAGCCGCGCCGGCCCTCCGGGTACCTCACCGTCGCGCAGCGCCCGCATCCCCGCCACGATCTGGTGCACGATCTCGGCGGTGGACAGGTTGCGGTCCAGGCCCGCCTGGCCGGTGGCGCAGAAGGGACAGTTCATACCGCAGCCGGCCTGCGAGGAGATGCACATCGTCACCCGGTCCGGGTAGCGCATCAGCACCGACTCCACCAACGTGCCGTCGTGCAGCCGCCACAGTGTCTTGCGGGTGGCCCCGTCGTCGCAGGAGGCGTGCCGCACCACCGTCATCAACGGCGGGAGGAGTTCGTCGGCCAGCCGGCGCCGGGCGGCCGCCGGGATGTCCGGCCACTGCTCGGGGTCGTCGGTCCACCGGCCGAAGTAGTGCTGCGAGAGCTGCTTGGCGCGGAACGGTTTCTCCCCCAGCTCCGCGACCGCCTCACGGCGCGCTGCGGGGTCGAGATCGGCGAGGTGGCGCGGCGGGCGGGCGGCCCCGCGCGGCGCGACGAAGGTGAGTTCTCCGGGTGCAGGCATAACCGCTCCAGTGTCGCAGATCATCCGCGAAACCCCAGGCCGCGCGGGTGGGACCCCTGTCGTCCCCTGGTGTCATCCGTCACCGTTGGCCGACCTCGCACGGCCCAGGGACGGCCCAGAGCCACCGATATTGCCACGGAAGCCCTAACTGTCATCCCCGTACTGCATAATCACCCAACCTCCTGCCACTGAACAGACACACCAGAGGAGTGGAGCCTCGAACATGCAAGCGGGAACGATTGGCCAAGCCTTTGACGAATTCCTCAAAAAGAAAACCCCGAAAGAATGGGAGAGGGAAGAGGTAAGTCAATGTCGCAAGCGAATCCACGATGTACTGGATCGCAGGTATGGCGTTTACTCATTCTTCCAGAGTGGATCTTTTTCCAATGGAACCGGGATATCCCAGAAAAGTGACGTAGACTACTTCGCCCGCCTCCCCCTAGACCGAAAGACGGAATATCCTTCATCACTGCTTGAATCAATGAAAGAGGCCTTGAGGGAAAACCTTTGGGAAGCTAGTCGCGTATGGATCTCGCGCCCCACCGTAAGCATCGATTTCAATCGCCTCGTAACTCAATACGAAGTAACTCCGGCATTCTATGAAAGACTCGGAAGGGGAAGTAATGAAGTTTTCCTCATTCCCGGCCCCGGAAATACATGGAGAGAGTCGTCACCGAGAGCACATTTGAACTACGTGCACGACTCCAATCTAAAACACGGGGGCAAGGTGAAAGGATTGGCTCGCCTTTTGAAAGCCTGGAAATACGAGCACGACGTACCCATTTCTTCATTTTACTTGGAGATGAGGGCTGCACAGTACGGGGCGTCCAAGGATTCAATCTTCTATCCTCCTGCCCTCTGTGATCTAGTGCGCTCCATCATCAATTATGAGGCTCGCTCTATGAATGATCCGATGGGCCTTGTAAACCGCATCACAGCATGCAGCTCCGAGCAGAACAGAAGCACCACACTGCGAAAAATGAAGAATCACCTCCCTCTACTCGAATCAGCCTACGAGGAATGGACGAAAGACAATTGGATGTCTTCTCAGCGTTACCGGACCGTGTTCGGCCCTGACTTTCCTCAGGTTTTCTAATCAAAAATGGCCAACTTCACAGCTCCTCCCATTTGGGAGACACAGAATGAAAGTGAATCGATCCGCCTCCTGGCCGCCCAAAGGCAAAGCTACTCGGATGCGAAGATGATCCACTTCTCCCAAATGACCCTCACCTTCACGGGCGGGATCCTCGTAGCGACGTCAACCTTCCTCTTCGAGGCCTTCCGTCCCGTCCTTGCCGCTGCTCTCGGCTGTCTTCTTTTGGGCCTGAGCGTGGTCGCCTCATCTCGCGAGAAGAGAAAGATCGAAATTGCGGCATCCATCCAGGAGAAGTTTGATACGGAAGTATTTCAACTAAACTGGAGTCGAGCCCATAAAGTAAGCACACCAAGCGCCTCAGAGGTAGCCCGGGCCGCACTTCGTCACCGTGGGGGGAATCTCAACAACTGGTACAGCTTGAACCAGCCCGTCAATAGACCCTTGGATGTTCTGATATGCCAGAGAGCCAACCTGGGGTGGGGAATTGCCACTCATAGGGCATGGGCTGCAACAGTGCTGTGCACCGGGCTAGCCATACTCGGGACAGCCACAGTATTTGTATCCCTCTCGGGAATGCCCGCCACAAAAGCCCTGCTTGGCGTCTACATTCCCCTTTTGCCAGCTTTTAAAGAAACGGGTGAAACCTGGCTCTCGAACTCTCGCAGTGCAGCCCTGAAAGAGGAGGCAGATCTAGAAGCGGCGAAAATTTGGAACTCCTCCATGCAGTCACGAAGGGCTCCCACCGAACAGCATTGCAGAAAGCTTCAGGATAAAATCCTCGAATCCCGAATGACTAATTCCCTAATCCCAGACTGGTTCAACGGCATGCTGAGGAACCGGGAAGAATCTGTCATGAAACTGGGGACCAGCGATTACGTGAATCAAGCCAAAAAGAGAGGCCTCGCCTAGGCGGGACACATTTCCACGAATACAACTCTACGGAGGCGAAAGCGGAACACGTGAGCACACTGCTACTTGATCCTTCTTTCTAGAACTCTCGCTCGTGGCCGGGAATGGCTATAACGACGGTGCCCGGCCGTTCGGGGCGGCCTTGACCAGGGGAGCGGCAGCAGTTGCGCGCTACGTCAACCGTCGGGCTCCTGTCGTCCCTGGTGGCGCTGTGGTCCCTGCGCCCGGATGGCGCCGGGCTCGGCCCCGTGAACGGCTTCGCGACCGGCGACATGGTCGGCCGCAAGACCCCCTCCCTCGTAGCTGGCCTTCTCCCGGGATGTTGGACGGTGCCCGCACTCGGGTGGGCGTGTGTCACGTAGGCCGACCATGGTTGCCGCTCCCCTTGCGCCTGGTGCGCGGTCGGCGACCGCCGGGCCGGAGCGGGGCGAAGACAGGAGCGGCGGCCCGGGCGGGGAGCCGGGCCGCGCGCGGCGAGCGGGAGCGAGCCGCCTTGATGACGTAGAGAAACTTGTAACACGCCTATGGGAGAGGGTTGTGCTGCTCTCCTGGAACGTCGGTTACTCGGGTGGACTGGCCTACTGGCAAGGGTGTGGGTCTACGATGCCCGCTTCATTGGGGCCGCGTAGCAGAGTGCTTCGATCTGCTGGCCGTCTCCGTAGGAGTGGCTTGCCGAACCGATGAGCTGCCACCCCAGGCGCTCATAGAGCCGAATGGCTGCGGCGTCCTTGGTCATGACGTCGAGCACCGCGTGGTGCTCCTGGGCGTGGGCGCTCTCCGTGGCTGCTCTGACCAGCTTCTCGCCGACGGCCTTCCCGCGTGCCTCGCGCAGCACGAAGAGACGACCGAGCACCAGGATTCCGGCTTCGTCCTCGGGCCACCGCTCCCGGAACAATGCGATCGCGTCTTCTCCATCCGGCCGGGAGAGAAGCACGTGTCCGACCACTCGGCCGTCAAGCTCCGCGATCCACGCTTCGGTGAGCTGGGCCGGGGAAAGCCACGCCTCGGGGTCCTCGACGCCTTCGACCGGATACCCGTCTGTCTGGTGGACGGATACCAGCGCCTTGCCGGCCTCCGGGAGATCGGATTTCAGGCGCGGGCGGATGACCACTGTTCCGGCCCGGGGGGCCTCGGCGTCGGTCACGCATCCTCCTCTGTCTGGTCCACGGGGAAGTCGTAGACCAGTCCCGTGCGGTCTGCTCGGTGGACGTAGCGGGTCACCTCGAACGGCTCCCCGTTCTGGTCGAAGCTGGTGTGCAGCACTTCCACGACCGGCACGCCTGCGGGCAGCCGAAGCGTTTCCGTCTCCTCCGGGGTCGGCATCCGTGCCGTGACCTCGTCCCGTCCGGTGGTCATCACGTGGCCGAGGTCTTCGAGGCGACCGTAGATGCCGTTCTTTCCGGTCTTGGGCTGCATCAGCGGGGTGTCGTGTACCTCGTCCCACCGCAGGAAGGTGGAAACGATCTGCACGGGCTCGTCATCCGCGAAGTAGTGGTTCTCCCGGTGGAGAACGCTTCCGGGGCCTGCGACCCCGAGCCTTTCGCCAACGTCCTCGGGCGGGTCCTCCCGGGTGATGCCCACGACGTCAACGCGCGGTTCCTTGCCCTGCTGGGTGACCTCAAGGCGGAACGGGGTCAAGCCGGTGGCGCGGTGCCTGAACGAGTAGCGGTCGTTCCCGAAGCGGAAGAGCCGCTGTCGCTCGCGGACGAAGGCGCCCTTGCCGTGCTCGATCGTGATGAGCCCTTGTTCCTCAAGGAGCTGAAGTGCTCGGGCGGCGGTGTTCCGGGCGGCCTTGTACTCCTGGGCCAAGGCGCGCTCCGAGGGGAGTCGGGCGCCCGGTCCGAGTGAGCCGTCCGCGATGGCCTGGCGCAGCTCGTCGGCGATCTGTTGGCTCGGTGGGCGCCTCCCCGGGGTCGTGGAAGCAGTCATGAGGTCACTCTAGCGCAACTGGCTCAAGCCAGCCCCTTGACAGTCGCCACCCCTACCGCTGTACTGGCTTAAGCCAGAACTGGCTCAAGCCAGTGAGTTGGAGGCGGTGCCGTCTGCTTGGCGGTAGGGGCACCGCCTCCGTCCCTCTCTCAAGGGAGTTCCATCATGCGTCAGATTCCCGTGGACACCAGCTCCGCCGTGGTCCTGGTGGCCCAGCCCGCTCAGCCGAAGGTGACCAACCGGCAGACCGGGGAGATCGCGACCGACCGGGAGACCGGGGCGCGGTTGTTGACGGTGGACGTGTTGTTCGTCATGGACGGGCAGGCGGAGGTGTTGAACGTGACGATCCCGGAGACCGGGGTCTCCGGTGAGCTGACCACCGGTACGCCGGTGGCGTTGACCGGGCTGGTCGCCCGGCCGTGGGAGAACGACTTCAACGGGCAGCGGCGGCACGGCATCGCCTTCCGGGCGGTCGCGCTGACCAAGGTGGGCTGAGCGATGACCCGTCTCCTTCTCCTGCTGGCGGTGCTGGTGGCCGGGGTGTGGTGGCTGCGGGTGCTGCGGCCGGGCTGGTACTGGCTGGCGGTCGCCGGTCCGTGGGCGGCGGTCAAGGTCTCCTCGCGGTACGCCTCGGTGATGGACGCCTGCGGCCTGACGGTGGACCCCTCCCGGGTGCGGCTGGCCTGGGCCCGGCTGGCCCGGCGCCCGGTTCCCCCGCCGAGGGTGCCGCGCCTGGTGGGCCTACGGCTGACCCGCACCGGTCTGGTGCTGCGCATCCGGCTGCGGCCCGGGCAGGACGCCTTCGACTTCTCCTCCGCTGCCGACCGGATGCGGCACGCCTTCGGGATGCAACAGGTCACCTCGCGCGAGGTGCGGGCCGGGCTGGTGGAAGTGCGGATGACCGGCTACGACGTGCTGCGCCGGGTCCGGATGCCCCGCCTGGACCCCGGTCCGGGTCTGCGGTTGCCGATGGCGTTGTGCGAGGACGGCTCGCCCTGGTGGCGGGACTACCGGCAGGTTCCCCACGCCCTGAACCTGGGGGCCACCCAGTCGGGCAAGAGCGTCTACCAACGCCGTCTGATCACCCTGCTCGCGCCCCGGCCGGATGTGGCGCTGGTGGGCATCGACTGCAAACAGGGCGTGGAGCTCTCCCCGCTGGCGCGGCGCTTCTCCGCCCTGGTGGACAACGCCGATGACGCCCTGGCCCTGCTGGAAGCGCTCATCTCCCGGATGGAGGAGACCTACCGGCTCATCCGCCGCGAACAGCGGATCAGCGCCGATACCCCCGATGCGGAGATCACCGCCGATATCTGGGGCCTTCCGGACCCGGTCCGGCCCACGGCCGTGGTGGTGGTGATCGATGAGGTCGCGGAACTCTCCCTGTTCTCCACCAAGGAGGAGGAGAAGCGGCGGGATGCGATCGTCACGGCCCTGGTGCGCCTGGCCCAGCTCGGCCGGGCCGCCGGAATCTACCTGGAGATCTGCGGGCAGCGCTTCGGCGCGGACCTGGGCAAGGGCATCACGATGCTCCGCGCCCAACTCGGCGGCCGGGTGATCCACCGGCTCAACGACGAGGGCTCGGCCAAGATGGCGCTCGGCGACATGGCACCGGATGCGGTGCTGTCCACCGTGCAGATCTCCGCCGACCGCCCGGGCACGGCGGTGGCCCTGAACGCCCGGGGCGGCTGGTCCCTGGTGCGCACCCCGCACACCTCGCTGCGCGATGCGGTCACCACCTGCAACGCCCACGCCCACCTCGCGCCCCGGCTCCCCGAATTGGAGCGCTTCCGCCCCACCACCGGCGGGGTCTCCTTGATCAAGTCCGGTCCCCGGCCGGTCTCCCCGGCGGCCTGACCGCCCCTTTCCGCTCCCGCTCGACGGTCCGGCGCCACCGCCCCGGCGCCACGTCCCTACCCCCTCCTGCCCCGAAAGGAGAACTCCGCGATGCATCCCACCGCCGACCTGAAGGCGTTGCGCCGCACCAACCGGGTGCTGACCGCCGGTACCTGGGTGCTGATCGCCGGGGTGGTCACCTACAGCCTGATGACCGCCGCCGCGTTCGTCGCCGACTACTCCCGCTGGCCGGTGGGCGGGATCGTCCTGGCGCTGATGGTGGACGCCGCGTTCATCATGAGCCTCCAGGCCGATTCCGCCCTGGCCCGACACGGCATCACCGAACTGGGCCGCTGGCCGGTGGCCTTCCGCTGGCTGACCGGCACCGCCTGCGTGTTCCTCAACACCTGGCACTACGTGCAGCAACGCGACCCGATCGGGGTGGCGGTCCACCTGATCGCCCCGGTCCTGCTGTTGCTGCTCTCCGAGGTCGCCCCGGTCTACCGCCGCGCCATGGCCGACCTGCTGACCGCACCCCACACCCCCGCCCCGGCCGCGCCGGTGCCCGGCCCCGGGGAGACCGAGCGGGCCCGGGTCACCCTCGACCGCGAACCCACCGACCCCACC
>NZ_VKHS01000202.1 GCF_014141525.1 Streptomyces calidiresistens | reverse complement strand
TCCCGGGAGCCGTTCTGCGCCGGTCCGCGGGGCCCGGCGGTGCGCAGTGGACCCGGGGATTCCAGCGGCCGATGCGCCGGGCGCCCTCACTGGTGAGTACGGACGCGATCGCGGCGAACACCGTCTCCTCAGGGATGTTCCGCGCCCTCGGCGCTGCGGTTGCATCCGCTCCGGCGGCACCAACGACTCCACGGGTTACCACGACCATCCGGAACGAGCCAATCCTGCCCCACCGTCTGCTCCCCATGTCTACTGAGCGAGCCCACCGTCCCCATAGGCCTCACTCCCCAAGGGCGAGGTCCTGGTGTCGGCACGAGGTGGTGAGTGAGGGGAGTTCCATGATCGTTTCTGTCGTCACTTCGAGGGTCGAGGCGGGCGCTCGTGGGGGTGGTGACGGATTGCTGATCGAACATCATTCGTCGATGCGGTGTGTGACGACCGCTGCCCCAGTGTGACGTTTGCCACGGAGGGGAATCAGGGTTTAGCTGTACGTGTCGGTCGGATTATCGTACTTTCCTGTCTTTTCTTCCGGGCTACTTTCATGCCGCACGGATGCCACACGCCGCATCCATCAAGTAGTCAGGAGAGCGGGTAGAGATGACGACCTCTCACCCCGACCGCACACCACGCGGTCGAAATCCCCTCGAGGAAGGCGCCGTCTGGCGCGGTTCCTCGTTCCCGTTGGCAGGCGGCCGGCGGTTGTTGCCGCGTCTGGCCCTGGGCGCGGCGTTGTTGTTGGCGATCGAGACGGCGGTGCTGGCGGGCGGCAACGGGCAGGCCGTCGCGCTGAGCGGCCCGGCCCGACAGGCGGCCCCCACGGACAAGAGCGACGCGAAGGTGACGGAGGCCGCCGACATCGCTTCGGCGAAGGTGGCGGCCAAACTCGCCGGGCACCGGGTCGAGGCGCTCTCGGAGCGCACGGAGACCTCCACCACGTGGGTGAACGCCGATGGCTCGCTGACCACCGACCTGTTCGCCGGCCCCGTGCGCTTCGAGGACGACGAGGGGCAGTGGCGGGAGGTGGATGTGTCCTTGACCGAGCGCAAGGACGGCAACCTCACCGCCCGCGCCCACCCGGCCGGCTTGATGCTCGCCGGTGAGGCCGGCACCCCGGCCCGCTCCCTTGAAGAAGCCGAGAAGGCCCCGGCCCGGGATCTGCTGCGCCTGGGCTCGGGCGATGAGCGGTTGACGCTGCGTTGGAAGGGCGGGCTGCCCGAGCCGGTCATCGAGGGCGAGGACGACACCATCGCCCGCTATCCCGAGGTCCTGCCCGGCGCCGACCTGCTGGTGGAGGCCACCCGCACCGGCTTCGAGCAGTACGTCCAGCTCACCGAACGCCCCGAGGTGAAGGAGTACTCCTACACCCTGCCGTTGAAGAGCGCCGGGCTGAACATCGAACCGCAAAAGGACGGCAGCATCCTGTTCACCGACCCCGAGACGGGTCAGGAGCGGGCGGTCATGCCCGCCCCGGTGATGTGGGACGCCACCGTCGACCCCGTCTCCGGGGACCACGCCAAGGTGGTTCCGGTGGACATGGAGGTCCGGGGCGAGGGCGAGGAGGTCGAGCTGGTCCTGACCCCCGACATCGACTTCCTCACCGACCCCGACACCCTCTACCCCGTCACCGTCGACCCCTCCACCGGCAACCTGGGGAACGTCTTCGACACCCTGGTCAAGCAGGGGGACACCACCGACTGGTCCACCAACACCGAACTGCACATCGGCAACCCCGGCACCACCAACCCCGACGGCACCGAACGCTGGTCGCGGTCCTTCATCACCTGGGACACCTCACCCATCCGCGACGCCCTCATCTCCACCGCCCAACTGCGGCTGTACAACACGCACTCGGGCAACACCGACTGCGCGCCCGCGCAGTGGACGGTGTGGGAGACCGGAGCCGCCTCCACCGCCACCCGCTGGACCAACCAGCCCCAGTGGATCCAGCAGTACGCCTCCTCCACCCAAACGGCCGGCCGCGCCAACTGCGGCGGGCCCGCCTGGATCACCGCCAACGTCACCGACCTGGTGCAGGTGTGGGCCTCGGCCAAGGCCACCCGCGGTCACATGGGACTGCGCGCTCCGTCCTCTTCCACCTCGCAGTGGAAGCAGGTCCGCTCGGCCAACGCCGCCTCCAACCCCCCGCGCCTGACGGTCACCTACAACTACCGCCCGCGCACCGGCACCCAGCAGGAAGCCGGACCCCCGTACTTCTCCTACAGCGGGGAGTACGTGGTCAACACCACCACCCCCACCCTGCGCGACACCTTCATCGACGCCGACGGCGACAAGGTCAACGGCACCTTCGAGATCCGTG
Organism: Streptomyces calidiresistens; assembly: GCF_014141525.1. Lineage (GTDB taxonomy): Bacteria > Actinomycetota > Actinomycetes > Streptomycetales > Streptomycetaceae > Streptomyces > Streptomyces calidiresistens. The sequence continues at coordinate 5,013 of NZ_VKHS01000202.1, read as the reverse complement.
ACGCGGTCACCGACGCCCAGGTCGGCACCCACCTCGTCTCACCCTGGGTGAACTCCGGAACCCCCGCCGAGGTGAAGGTCCCCGCCAACCTCCTGACCCACGGCAAGCGCTACAAGTTCCGCACCTCCCCCTACGACGGAACCCACTACAACCTCGGCTGGTCGGCCTGGAAGTTCTTCACCGTCGACACCCAAGCCCCCAACGCACCCCCCACCATCACCTCCACCGACTACCCCACCGGACAGTGGGTGGGAGGCAAGGGCCAGGCGGGCGTCTTCCGCGTCACCCCGCCCACCGGCACCGACCACCACTGGCTGGAATGGTCCCTGGACGGCGTGAGCTGGACCAAACACCAGACAAACGGCACCTCCGGCGCCAAGAACATCACCATCACCCCCGACCGCGACGGCACCCACACCCTCCAGGTCCGCGCCGTCGACAAGGCCGACAACAAATCCGACGCCACCGAATACACCTTCCACGCCGGCCCCGGCGGCTTCACCCAACCCGCCGAGGGCGAGCGCACCGCACGCCGCCTCGCCCTGATCGCCGACGCGGACGCCGCCGCCTACAACAACGTCACCTTCTCCTGGCGACGCTCCGAAGCCGACCCCTGGCAACCCATCCCCCCTGCCCACATCACCACCGGCGATAAGCCCCTGCAGGCCTGGCCCGTCCCCATGGCCGGCGGACGCAACGCCCGCCTGATCTGGGACGCCACCACCACCGTCGACCCCGACGGCTCCATCCAGATCAAAGCCGACTTCACCGGCCCCAACAACGCCACCGGCAGCACCGAACCCCTCACCGTCGTCGTCGACCGCAACGCCTCCGGCGCCGCCGTCGAGAGCGTCGGACCGGGCATAGTGAACCTCCTAACCGGCGACTACACCATCTCGGAAGAGGATCTGTCCCACTGGGACCTCACAGTGACCCGCACCGCCTCCTCGCGAACTCCCGATAAGGGCGGCAAGCAGGAGGGCCAGGTCGCGATCTTCGGCCCCGAATGGGTGGCCGGCACGGTGGCCGAACTCACCGATTCCGAGTACAGCCACATCCGCAAAATCTCCGCCACCGCGGTCGCCGTGGTCGACACCGAGGGCGATGAGATCCACTTCACGGCCAACGCGGCCAAGAACGGATGGATACCCGAGCCCGGCGCCGAGGACCTCACGCTGACCGGCTCGGTGACCGCGAGCTTCACCCTCTCCGACACCGAGGGCATGGTCACCGAGTTCACCAAGCCGGACACCACGGCGGAGACCTGGCTGGTCTCCAGCACCCTCATGGACGGCTTGGCCAACACCACCACCACCATCGTCTCCGAGACGGTCACCGTCAACGGAACGAAAGTGGCCCGCCCCAGGCGGGTGATCGCCCCCACCTCGGCGGTGAACGCGGCCACCTGCACCGCCACCCCCTCCACCAAGGGCTGCCGGGCACTGGAGTTCGTCTACGCCAACTCCACCACCGCCACCGCCGACGCCTTCGGCGACTACACCGGGCGCGTGAAGGAGATCCGGCTGTGGTCCACCGAACCCGGCGCGGCCAACGCCACCGCCAGAACGGTTCAGACCTACCGCTATGACAACGAAGGGCGCCTCCGCGAGACCTGGGACCCGTTGATCACTCCGGCCCTGAAGACCTCCTACGCCTATGACGGGGCCGGCCGCGTCACCCGCGTGACCCCGCCCGGCGAACTGCCCTGGACCCTCACCTACGGCCGGGCCGGCAACACCGCCACCGCCGGCGAGGGCATGCTCCTGAAGGCCACACGCCCGGCACTCAAGCAGGGCACCACCGATGAGGTCCAGGGCGAGGCCGTCACCAGCGTGGTCTACGACGTGCCACTGACCGGCAGCAAGGCGCCCTACGCCATGGGCACCACCCATGTCGCGGCATGGGGACAGAGCGACGCCCCCACCGACGCCACCGCCGTCTTCCCCGCCGACGCCGTACCCACCTCCCACACCGGCGCGGACCTGGCGGCTGCGGACTACCGCCGCGCCACCCTCACCTACCTCGGCGTCTCCGCCCGACCGGTGAACGTGGCCCAACCGGGCGGACACCTCACCACCACCGAGTACGACCGGTTCGGCAACACCGTCCGGGAACTCACGGCGGCCAACCGAGCCCTCGCACTCGGTGGCACCGCAGAGGAGCGTGCAGCACTCGACCGACTCGGCATCGGAGCACTTCCCACCGCCGAACGCGCCGAACTTCTCTCCACCCGAAACCTTCACGACGACAAGGGCATCCGCCTGCTGGAGGAATTCGGACCGCTGCGCCGGGCCGACCTCACCGCGAACCTGACTCAGGGCACCACCACTCTGGTTCCCGCCGGCACATCGGTGTCCGCCCGCACCTGGACGGTCAACGAATACGACCAGGGACGGCCCACCAACGGCACTGCCACCGTCAAGGATCAGATCACCAAGGTCACCACGGGCGCCTGGGTGCGTGAACACCCCGGAGTCCATGCCGAGACCCGGGTGAGCCAGACGGTGTACGACTGGGTCAAGGGCATGCCGGTCCAAACGATCAAGGACCCCGGGGGACTCGCGGTCACCACCCGAACCGAATACGACGATCAGGGACGGGTGACCAAGGAGATTCGCCCGGGCGGCAATGGATCCGACGCCCTCACCCGGGTGACGACCTACTGGTCCGCCACCGGTACCGGCACCTGTGCCGGGCGCCCCGAATGGGCCGACCTGCTCTGCTCCACCGGACCCGGGGGCCCCATTACCGGTGGTGGCTCGCACCCGACCCAACTGCCCACCACCGTCACCGAGTACAACTGGTGGGGCGCCACGGCCAAGATTACCGAAAGCGCCAACAACGTCACCCGCACCACCACCACGACCCATGACGGCGCGGGCCGCCCGGTGACGGTGAGCACCACCGGCGGACTCGGCACGGCGGTACCGGCGACCACCACCGAGTACGACCCGGCCACCGGCCAAGCCCTCCGCACCGTCTCACCCACCGGCGGCACCATCACCAAGGCCTACGACAAGCTCGGCCGGCTGATCTCCTACACCGATGCCGACGGCGGCACCACCCGCACCCACTACGACCTGCTGGACCGGCCGGTCCGCGTCACCGACAGCGTTCCGTCCACCGTCACCCACACCTACGACCACACCATCGACCCCCGCGGCCTGGCCACCAGCACCACCGACTCCGTCGCCGGCACCTTCCGGGCCACCTACGATCCGGACGGCAAACCTCGAACCGAGAAGCTCCCCGGCGGCTACACGGTGCGGGAGACCACCAACCCCGACGGCTCGATCCTGGAACGCGAGTACACCCGCGACAGCGACGGCTCCGTCCTCTACAGCGACACCGTCACCGAGAACATCCACGGCCAGGTCGTCACCCACGCCGGCTGGTCCGCCCAGCACTACCGCTACGACAAACTCGGCCGCCTGACCGAAGTCGAGGACACCACCGAGACCATCTGCACCCGACGCACCTACACCTTCGACCAGCGCACCAACCGCACCTCACTGCGCACCGCCACCGGCCTTCCCGGCGACGCCTGCCCCACCAGCGCAGGCACCACAACCTCCTACACCTACGACACCGCCGACCGCCTCACGACCTCCGGCCACGTCTACGACGCCCTCGGCCGCACCACCACGGTCCCCGGTCACGGCACCATCGCCTACCACGCCAATGACCTGATTCACCGGCAGACCGCCGACGGCAAGCGCCAGACCTGGACCCTCGACGCCGACCACCGCTTCCGCACCTGGACCGTGGAAACCCAGTCGGGCAGCACCTGGACACAGACCGCGTCCAAGCGCAACCACTACAGCGGCGACGGCGACAACCCCAGCTGGATCGTGGAGAACACCACCACCGGTGAGATGACCCGCAACGTCGACTCCGCCTCCGGCGACCTGGCGGCCACCACCGCCGCGAGCGGCGACACCGTTCTCCAGGTCACCAACATCCACGGAGACGTCGCACTCCAACTCCCGCTCACCGCAGGCCAGACCCCGGTCGTCCTGGACCACGACGAGTACGGCAACCCCCGCACCGGCCAGGAACCCACCCGCTACGGCTGGCTCGGTGCCAAACAACGCTCCGCCGAGACCCCGACCGGCCTCACCCTCATGGGCGTGCGCCTCTACAATCCGCACACCGGGCGCTTCCTGTCCATCGACCCCGTCTACGGGGGCGGCGACAACCACTACGGCTACCCCGGCGACCCCATTAACCAGTACGATCTGGACGGGCAGTTCTGGAACAAGGCAAAGAAGAAGTGGAAAACTTTCCGCACGAAGAGCTGGCGGAAATGGACACGCCGAGCGATTAGGGGGACGGCCTGGCTGGCCGCCGGACTGGGCACAGCAGCGCTCTGCGTAGGAACGGTAGTTGGTTGTGTGGCAGCTGGCGTGGTGTTGGGAGCGACTGCTGGGTCTGTTGACTATCAAGCACGATTTCTATTCCAGAAGAAGCGCCGCCCCAAAGTTAGTGATCACCGAAAGAACATAGCGCTCGGTTCATTCACGACGGCCACGGGTACACTGGGTAGGCTTCCTTCCGCATACCGCGGTGTGAGGAGCTTCTTCGCCCGCGGCTCCGGACGGCATCGTAGGTAGGAGTCACGTCGCGTGCAGGTAAGGACCGGTTTCGGTCCTTACCTGCACAGCGCCATGCACAGAAAGAGATCAGTGAGATTCGATGTCACTAAGGCGTGCGATTCTGCGGACTTTCGGATGGTTAATCGCGAGCGCTCTCCTCGCCTTCCTATTGTCATCGCTCGGAGTCATTGAAGATCCAACTGTGAAGGTTTTCATTGTTATGCTGGGAACGGCGGCAGGAATTGCTCACAATATCTGGCGCTTTGATGGTACAGGGAATTCGAGGGGTACGTGATCCGGAATAATGGGTCACTCTTGCGCGCTCAGCAGGGCAGGTGGTGACACCGTGACTTGGCGTTGCTTTGCTATTCGGAAAATTGCCGTCACCCTGCCAGCGGAAGTCCGGTGGAGGTGGCAG
>NZ_VKHS01000201.1 GCF_014141525.1 Streptomyces calidiresistens | reverse complement strand
GCCAGATGTGTAGAAGAGAAAGCCCAAGGGGGTCCCCGCCCCCGTTGAGCGGTTGCTCCTCGATGCCGCGCTCCCGCAGCCAGGAGCAGCGCTCCGCCGGCGTCGGCGGCACCGACTCCGGGAAGACCGCCGGCACGCAGACGCCCGCGTCGCCGTAGGCCCGTTCGCAGCCGGTGACCCCGACCGTCGGGCTCTCCGGGACCTCCCGGTCCCCGGCCCCGTCCGCCGGGCCCGCCCGCTCCGCGTCGGCGGCGTCGGCGGCCGGCCCGACCGGCGCGGACTCGCGGTACGGCTCCGGGCCGCGCGGCTCGGCGTCGAGGTCGTCGGCGAAGTCGTGGACGTGCGCCGCCTCCAGCGCGGCGGCCAACGCCTGCGCGTCGGTCTCCCCGACCCGCACCCACTCGGCCTCCGAGGGCACCCCGTTGGCGTCCACCGTGAAGAGCATGTACCAGCCGGGCGGCGCCAGGTTGGGGTTGCCCGTCACGTGCAGGTCGATGTCGGTGCCGTTGGGGGCCACGGTCATCGGCAGATCCACGAACCGCTGGTTGGGGTCGGAGGAGTGGGTGACGGCCGCCGGGCGGATCAGCGCCGCCCGGGTGATCGGCCGGTCCACGGTGATCGCCCGGGTCTCCCCGTACTCCCACTCGTTCCCGTCCACCGAGACGATCTCCGGCCGGTCCCCCTGGAAGAGGTAGGGCGGGCTGTAGACGGAGACCTTGTGGTTCCACGACCCGTCACCCGGGTTGTCGCCCGTCGCCATCACCCGGCCGTCGGGCAGCAGGAACGCCGAGGAGTGGTAACCGCGCGCCTCCGGGTCGGCGGCCACCGGGGTGAAGGTGTCGGTCGTCGGGTCGAAGACCGAGGCGGAGAAGACGGGATCGGCCCGGTTGTGCAGGGCGCCGCCGGTCTCCAGCACCGTCCCGTCCGGCAGCAGCACCGCCGAGACGTACATCTTGCCCTGGTCACCGGTCTGCGGGACCGGGCCCGCGCCGAGGTCGACCGTTCCCTGCGGCAACGGCGGACCCGGCCGGTACCCGGGGCTCGGCTCCTTCAGGTCGATGATGTCGGTCAGCCGGTTGGCCTCCGGGTTGGTGTTGATGTTGCCGCCGCCGATGGTCAGCACCCGCTGGTCCTGCGCGGGGGGCAGCAGCACGCTCGCCGACTGGTCCCGCTCGTCCTTGGCCCGCAGACCGGGCACGTCGGTGATGGTGTTGGCGTCGTGGTCGTGGATCGAGGCACCGGTGCCCGGCAGGCCGTCGCCGAAGACGTGACTGCCGGAGTAGAACAACCGGCCGTCCTGCATGAGGATCATCGCCGGGTACAGGCCCCAGAACGACCAGGTCTGGTTCACGCGGTGCAGCGGCAGCCACTCCTCGTGCTCGTGCGACCAGCGCTCGGCGGTCACGCTGCCGGTGGAGTCCTCGCGCAGGCCGCCGAAGGAGAGCACGTCGCCGTTGCCCAGGATGGTCGCCGACGGGTACCAGTGCCCGTCGTTCATGTCGTTGGTGCGGATGTACGTCTCGGTGTCGGGGTCGAAGATGTAGGAGTCCCTGAACCCCTGGTAGTCGTGCGAGCCGTCGGGCGCCGGGTACGCCCGGTTGCCGCTCATCACCAGCACCCGGCCGTCCGCCAGTTGCACGTGCCCGGCGCAGAACATGTCCACCGGGGTGGGGATGACGGTGTACGAGCCGTCCGCCGGGTCGTACACCGCCGAGGTGAAGGTGCCGGCGGCGAACATGTCCTCGTCGTTGCCGGACCCGGCGATCAGCAGCACCTTGCCGTTGTGCAGGACGACCGAGTGCATGCTGCGCACCGGGTTGTCCACCGGCAGCACGTCCCACGCGCCCTCGGCGCACTCCTGCGCGGTGCCCGTGCACACCGGGTCCGGCGCCGGGGCCTCCACCGGCACCATCGCGTAGTCGTCGGTGACCAGCGTGCCGTCGCCGAACAGCGACACGCCCCAGGAGATCCGGTCGGTGCCCGGCGGGACGACCGGGGTGCGCACCAGTGCCTGCTCCCAGTCGGCCGCCGCCGGCAGGGTGGAGACGTCGGTCCAGTACTGCCAGCCGAGGTCGGTGTCGTGCCGGAACAGGGTGATCGCCACGCTCGGGGTGGTCGCCTTGTAGTACACCGACAGGTCGTACTGCGCGCCCTCGGCGACCGTCGGGGCGCACTCGGTGCTCTCGGTGATCAGCGCCTTGCGGTCGCCGCTCTCCCGGTTGGCGAGGGTCACCTCCATGGCGGTGGTGCCGCTGTGGGCGTCGCCGGTCGGCCCGATGGTGAAGTCGTGGTCGCCCCAGCCGGCCCGGGACCAGCAGGCGGGCATGTCACCGGCGCCGGGGGTCTCGAAGCCGGGGTTGGTGACGAGGTTCGGCTCGGCCGCCGCCTCGCGCGGAGGGACGGCCAGCAGCGCCGAGGCCGCCACCAGGGCGATGAGCAGCGGCGCGGCGAGCGCGCGCCGGACGCGGCGGACCCGGTGGGTGCGGTGCGCCGCCCCGGGCGGGGCGGCGCCGGGTATGCGGAGGACGGCGGACACGGGTGGTGCGGGTGGTGCGGACATGCGGCTCCCTTCGTGCCGGTGGTGCGGTGGTGCGCCGGCGGGCCCGTCGCGCCCGGAAACGGGCACGGCGAGCGGACCCGCCGGCGGGTCGGGGTGGTGGGAACGGGCCGGAAGGTTCGGAAAGCCCGGGGGATCGGGTGAGGTGTCGGGGGAGCGGATGGGTTCGGATGGGATCGGGTGGGAGCGGGGCACCGGCGGGGAGCGCCGCCGGTGGTCGCCGGGGACGGTGTTCCCCACCCGGGGCGCGGGCCGGGTGACGCCACCCCGCGGCGGCGTCACCCCACCCGGAACACCGGGGTCAGGACCGCCCGCGCCGCGGCAGGTACACCAACATCTCGGTGGCGACGAACCGCAGCAGGAAGGTGATCAGCAACGCCAGGCCGGTCGCCGGCAGCACCGCCACCCCCACGCTCTCCACCAGCAGCGCGATCAGCGGCACGCGCAGGACCAGGTCGGCGTTGGCCAGTAGGGTGAACCGCCCCGCCCGGTCCGCCCAGTGCCGGTGTCCGCGCCGGTCGCGGAAGAGCAGGCTCTCCGACAACAGGAAGTTCCACGCCACGCCGCACTGGTTGGCCAGGATCACCGCCGGCAGGTAGTGCATCCCCCCGGTGGTCAACAGGTACAGGGCCAGCAGGTTCGGCAGGAAACCGGTGATCCCGATCAGCCCGAACGCCACCATCCGGGCCGTCGCCGACGCCGTGCGCAGCGACACCAGGTGCCGCAGGAAGCGCATCCCCTCCTTGGCGGTGGACTTCGACTCCCCGGCGAACCGGTCCTGGAAGACGAACGGCACCTCGGCGACCGTGCGCGGCCGGCAGCGCACCGCCAGCTCCAGCAGGATCTTGTAGCCGAGCGGCTTGAGCGCCTCGGCGGTGACGATCTCCCGCCGGATCGCGAAGAATCCGCTCATCGGATCGCTCACCCCGCGCAATCGCCGGGGGAACAGACCCTTCGTCAACCAGGTCGCGCCCCGCGAGACCGCCACCCGGTAGCCGCCGGCCAGCCCCTCCCGGCTGCCGCCGGGGATGTAGCGGCTGGCCACCACCAGGTCGGCGCCGGTGCGCTCCCCGGTCGCGATCAACTCGGGCACCAGCGAAGGGGGGTGCTGCAGATCGGCGTCCATGACGGCGAGCCAGTCGGTGTCGGCGGCCCGCATCCCCTCCACCACCGCACCGCCCAGCCCGCCGGTGGGCGTCTCGCGGTGGATCACCGAGACCGGGAACGGGCAGCTCGGCGCGGCATCCTCGATGATCCGCGGTGTCCCGTCGGTGCTGTCGTCGACGAAGACCACCCGGCAACGGTCGCCGGAAGGCAGCGCCTCCCCCAACTGTCGCAGCAACTCGCGGATGTTCCCCGCCTCGTTGAAGGTCGGCACGATCAGGGTCAGGGTGCCGGTGCGGGTGGGCGCCGGCGGATCCGGCAACCCGAGCGGGACCGATACCGCGAGCGGGTCCGGTGCCGGCGTCACCCCGGGGGCGAACCCCCGGCGGCCGCCGGCCGGCCCGACCCGGCGGGACGGCGGGGCATCCGGCACGTCCACGTCGGTCGCGCCGACCGGCACGGCGCCCGGGGACGGGGAGCCGGGGAAGCCGGTGGGCATGCCGGCGGAGTGGTGCGTGGTCATCGGTCGCCTCCCGCGATCCGCCGGATCTCGATCCGGTCCTCACCGGCGCCGAAGACGGCCACCGGGGTCGAGTTCTCGATTGCGCCCCTGACGATGGGCAGGTCCACGGCGTCGCGCCGCACGGTCGGGGACGCGACCACGTAGTCCACGTCCCGCCACCCGTTCGGCAGGGTGCGCGTCACCGCCGGGTCCAGGTCGGCCTTGTAGAACCAGATGGCACCGGGGCCGGGCTCGTAGCCCGCGTGCACCAGATCCAGCCACAGCGCGTCGTCCACCAGCACCCGGACCTCCCCGGGGTTCGGCACCTCCTCGCGCATCCAGGCGGCGGCGGCCCGGTAGTTGGCGTTGACGTCCTCGGTCATCGCCGTCCGGTTGCCGTCGTACCACTGCGGCACGATCGGCAGCAGCGCGCCGACCGCGAGCACGCAGGCCACCGTCCACCGGGCGGCGACGGCTCCTCGTCCCTCCCGGCCGCGGCCGGTCGGCCGACCGCGCCGCAGCACCAGGTGCGCGACGCTCGCCACCAGCGCGGCCAGCAGCAGCGCCAGGAACGGAAGCGCCTGGATGACGTACATCGCCGGCAGGTAACCCGACGGCCGCAACGCGACCACCGCCAGGATCACCACCACCAGCGCCGGACCGGCCATCGCCCGCGCCGTCACCGACCGGCGCGTCGCGCACAGCACCAGCACCGCGCCGACCAGACCGCCGACCGGCAGCACCCAGTCGTAGTACAGCCAGTCCCGCACCACGCTGTGCGAGTCGGAGGTCGGGTCGAACACCGAGCCCGAACCCGGCCGGGTCAGCTGGTAGACCGCCCCCTCGATCAGCGACACGTGCCGGGTGCCGGGGAACAGTTCGTGGTTGAGCAGCGCGTACAGCGGATACAGCAGACCGATCAGGGCGCAACCGGTGATCGCCCCGCTGACGGCGAACTTGCGGGTGTCGCGGTGGCTGTGCCGCCACATCGTCACCAGCAGTGCCGGCAGCACCAGCAGCATCGTCTCCTTGGTGAGCACCGACACCGCGCCGGCGATCCCGGCCGCGAAGTGGTGCCACAGGTGACGGTTGGGCGAGGAGGCCAGCCAGAAGGCCGCCAGCATCCACATCACCGCGATGTTGTCCAGGAAGATCTGCCGCTGGAGCACCACCGACAGCGGGGAGAGCCCGAAGAGCACCATCGCCAGACCCGCGGCCCACATCGGCAGCCGCAGCCGCCGGGCGAGCAGGTAGACGAGGATCGCGCAGGCCGCCGAGACCCCGAGCATGGCGTACCGCATCGTGCCCACCGTCATCGCCTCGGGGGCGAACCAGGCGGGGATCCGGGTCAGCGCGGCGAGTTGGATCCACCCCAGCGGGGGGTGGTCGTACCAGTAGGTGTAGTGGGCCAGGCCGTCGCCCTCCTGCACGGCCCGGGCCTGGGCGAGGTAGGTGCCCTCGTCGTCGCTCAGGCCGGGGAAGCGCGAGATGTTCCAGGCCTGCACCACCATGATCACGACCAGCAGCGCCGCGCACAGCAGCGCGTCGGTCCGGCCGGTGCGCACCGGTGCCGGGCGCCGGGAGGGGGACGCGGCCCCCCTCCCGCCCCCCGAGGGGGACTTCGGCGGCGCGGTCGGCGAGGTGCTCGGTGAACCCGTCGGGGAACCCGTGGTCGAAGAGGTCTCGGGCAGCGCGGGAAGTGTCGTGGTCACCTCTGGATGTCCTCTCGGGTGAGGTGCGCGCCGGTGTGCCGGGTCAGCTCCCACTCGTTGCGGCCCCGCTGCTCCCGCCAGACGGCGCGGATCGCCGCGCCGGCCAGCAGGACCTGGTAGAAGGGGCCGCCGACGATGAGCTTGAGGTAGTGCGCGAGTCGGATGCGGAAGCCGTACTGCCGGCCGAAGTCGTGCAGTCCGACGATCTCGAAGACGAACGTGACGGTCATCGTCAGCAGCGGAAGGAAGGAGATCAGCGCGACGCCCACGGGGACGTCGAGCAGCACGCCCGCCGCCACGTTCAGCGGGATGACCACGCCCGTGAAGGCCTGCAGGAACGGGGTCATCAGGGTGTAGCGGGCCAGCATCCGCCGTCCGAAACCGGGCAACCGGCGCCAGTCGCGCTTGCGGTAGACCTGCAGGAACCCCTGGTTCCAGCGGGTGCGCTGCTTGAGCAGGCCCATCAGTGAGCCGGGGGTCTCCTCGCGGGTGACCATCTCGGCGTCGTAGGCGACCACCACCCGCTTGCCGGCGCTGGAGAGCCGGACGCCCAGGTCGCAGTCCTCGGCCAGGCAGTTCTCGTCCCAGCCCTCGGCCTCGCGCAGCACCTCGGTGCGGACGAAGACGGTGTTGCCGCCCAGCGGGATGAAGCCCTTGCTCGCGTGCAGGTGCAGCCGGCTGCGGAACCAGAAGAAGTACTCCAGGCAGTTGCGCAGGCTGTACCAACTGGAGTGGAAGTTGATCAGCTGGACGCCGCCCTGCACCACGTCGGCGCCGGTGGTGCGGAAGGCGTGGTCCACGTGGGAGAGCAGGTCCGGGTGGACCTGGTCCTCGGCGTCGAAGACCCCGACCACGTCCCCGCGACAGTGCGGGAGGGCGGTGTTGAGAGCCTTCGGCTTGTTCTTGGGTTGGTTGTGGTCGACGATGACCCGCACCCGGCCACCCGCGTCGCGGGCGACCCGTTCGGCGACCTCGGCGGTGCCCGGGTCGTCGTGACCGACGATCACCAGGACCTCGTAGTCCCGGTGGTGCGAACGGAGCAGCCGGCGGACGGTGTGCTCCAGGACCTCCTGCTCGTGCCGCGCGGGCACCAGCAGGGAGAACGACAGATGGACGTCACCGTCGGGTCTGCCGAACCGGGTGGCCTCCAGCACCTCCGGCGTGCGCCAGGCGTGCATCTGCCACCACAGCGTGAAGGCGGCCATCCAGAACAGCGTCAAGGAGACGATGACGACGAAAACAGCGGTGAACAAGACCCCTCCAGGGACCTGCCACGCCCCCCGGCGTGGTGTTTCTCAACCCCCAAGGGGGAGCAGCCACGCGGGCAGGCGTCGACGCCCACCGCTCATGCCCCCCCACCGTCGATTTCCCGTGCCCTCCCCCGGCCCGGGTGGTCGTTGCGGAGGGTTAGAGGCTAGGGCACGACTCGGAGAGTTCGTAGCCAAATCCGATGAACACTTCGTTTCCTGCTGTCCCGGCTGTTTCCTCGGGTATGATCGCCCGCTTTTCACCGGATGAACGATGCGATCAATGATTGCCGCAGGGAAATGGAGGGAGTGTTTCCCCTGCGTCACGGCAATTCGTCTTCCCACGTCGGGGGCGGTGTGCCGGGGTGGATCGCTCATGTGCCCCGGGGGAAACGGCTTTCCCGGGCCTCCCGGGGGAGAGGTATCGGCGCAGGTGGGAGCGGTTTCGCGCACGCTTGCGAGGAGTCAGCCGTTCGAGGGGTGGGGG
>NZ_VKHS01000200.1 GCF_014141525.1 Streptomyces calidiresistens | reverse complement strand
TCGTGGGCGCGGAGAAGTGTATAAGCGACAGGGGCGGCGGTGCAGGGGGCGGCCGGGGTCGCCGCCCTGGTTCGGGGAGTGCTGCGACGCGTCCCCGAGCCGGGACCGACCGACACCGCCATCGGCACCGGCCGTGCCGAGGCGAGCGGCGGGGGTCGGGCCAACACCGGCGTGCGCCGCCCCGGTGGGGCGGGAGGCGGCTCGGCCACGGCCCGCGACACGGGGGACGCGACCGCCACGGGCCCCGGCAGCCGGGCCAACACCGGCGTCGACCACTCCCCGGACGCATAGGGGTCGAAACCCCGGCGCAGGTGCCCCGCCGGTCGGGGGCCCACAGGGGCCCGCCGGCCGGCGGGCCCCTCACGCCGTCTCTTCCGGCCCCTCCTCCCGCGCGGACGCGCCGAAGGGGCCGGTTTCCCCCTTGGTGTCGACCCGACCCACCGCTTCGGGGCCGGTCGTCAACGCCTCGCACGCGCTCCGCCACGCGGGGGAATCGGGGTGAAGCCGGGTGTGGAGGTAGGCGGCGGTGAGCCGGGCGAGGGCGGCGACCCGCTCGGGATTCTCGTCGGTGGTCTCGGCGGCGTCGTATCCGGCGATCCCGCCGAGTCCGTGTTCCGCGTCGAACAGGGTCAGCAGGGACTTGGGCCCGGGGGCGAGGGTGTAGGGGTCGGCGTGCCAGTCCGGTCCCATGTCCGTGAAGTGGCGGGGGTCGTCCTTGTCCCCGATGACGACCAGCACGGGTGTGGTCATGGTGGAGAAATCGACGGCGCCGATGATCGGCCACTGCTCCGCCATGGGCCCGTTGAAGACCTCGCCTCCCCTGCCGGGCGCGGCGAGCAGGACCCCCGCCCCGATCCGGGGTTCGAGGAGGTGGACCGTTTCCCCGCCGACGGGGTCGTGAAGCCCGGCGCCCAGCAGGAGCGCGGCGGTGAAACCTCCGAGGGAGTGCCCGGCGAGGGCGACCCTGGTGTGGTCGATCCGTCCCGCGAGCCCGGGCACGGTGCGCTCTATCATGTCGAGCCGGTCGAGGATGTGGCTCATGTCCTCGGCTCGGGATCGCCAGAAGTCGGGGGCGCCGGGTGCGTCGGCGACCAGGTGGCTCAGCGTCCTGGAGGTGAGGTGGGTGGGTTGCAGGACGACGAATCCCCGGGCGGCCCAGAGGTTGGCGAGTGGCGCGTAGCCGTTGAGCGAGGAGAGGTGGTTCGAGGGGCCGTGCCCGTGGGAGAGGAGGATGACGGGTAGATCGGTTCCGGTGGCGGGTGCGGAGACACGCACCCGGAGGTCCACGGGGCGTCCGGGCACGGGGAGGACGACGGGAGCGAAGGACAGGACCGGGACGGGCACGTCCCTCGCATCGGTGCCGGTGGGTGTACTCACAACAGGGGTTCCCTTCCGGTGGTACCCGTCCCCCGTCGGCGACCCGGGGCCGACGGCGGACAACGCGGGCAAGGCGGGCAGGAGCGTTCCGCTCCTGCCCGACAGGAAAACGGAGCATCGCTCCACTTAATATTCGGAGCACTGCTCCGTTTTGTCAATCGGCGTGGAGGAACACCTGATGGCCACCGACAGTCCTGCCGGGGAACCACCGCCCGGGGGCCAACGGGTCGATGCCCGGCGCAACCGGCAGGCGGTGCTCGACGCCGCCGCCGAGGTGTTCGTCACCTCCGGCGTCGACGCGCCGATCCGCCGGATCGCGGCCCGGGCGGGTGTCGGCATGGCCACGATCTACCGCCACTTCCCGACCCGGGCGGATCTCGTCACGGCCGTCTACCGCCACCAGATCGAGGCGTGCGCCGAAGCCGGCCCCCGCCTGCTGGCCGAGGCCGACTCCCCGTTCGACGCCTTGCGCCGGTGGATCGACCTCTTCGTGGACTTCCTCGTCACCAAGCACGGGCTGGCCGATGCCCTGCGGTCCGAGGACGACCGCTTCGCCGCACTGCACTCCTACTTCCTCGATCGCCTGCTCCCCGTATGCGGCCAACTGCTCGACGCCGCGGTCGAGGCCGGCGACATCGAAGCCGGCACCCGGCCGTACGAGCTGATGCGCGGCATCGGCAACCTCTGCATCGGGCACGAGAACGACCCCCGCTACGATCCCCGACGCCTCATCGCTCTTCTGCTCCAAGGGCTCCGGCAACCTCCCGCTCCCTGATCCCGATTCGCGGCACGGACCGGAACCCCGCCCACCACGTCGAACTCGCCGATGGGCGGGGCCGCTCCGTCACCCGGGACCTCGGTCCGGGCCCGGGATGGGCGATACCGTCGGGACACCACGCGAAGCGGGAAAGAATTCCGCCGAACCCGGGAGCCCCCCCGGTGTTCCGCTCCCCCCTGCACGGCCTCGGGCCTCCTGTCACACCGCCGGCCCGCTCCCCCGGCACCACCGGCATGAGTTCGACGGAAAGCACTCGATCGAGCGCGAGAGGACGACATGGCGACCTACGTACTGGTTCCCGGCGGTTTCCACGGAGCGTGGTGCTGGGAAAAGCTCACCCCGAAGCTGACGGCGGCCGGGCATCGCGTCTTCCCCCTCGCCCTACCCGGCGTCGGCGAACGGCTGGGCGAGGCCCGGCCGGACACAGGGCTGAACTCCCATGTTCGGGATGTCGTCGATGTGTTGGTGTCGAACGATCTCCACGACACCATCCTCGTGGGACACAGCTACGGAGGGCTCGTCATCACCGGGGTGGCGGACCGCGCCATCGAACGGATCGGCCACCTGGTCTACTTCGACGCCCTGGTGCCGAGGGGCAATCAGTCGCTCGGGGACCTGCTGCCGCTGGACATCCGCAAGATGCGCCGGGCCGCCGTGAAGAGGGGGGAGGGGTGGCAGGTCCCGCCCCCCTCGCTTCACATGAACAGAATTCCCGGCATCGACGGCCTCTTCGGGGTGGTGGACGAAACGGACATGAGGTGGGTGCGGGAGAACCTCACCCCGCATCCGCTCAAGTGCTTCGAGGAGCGCCTCGACCTGCGGCACCCCGAGCGCCTCGACTCTCTGCCGCGCACCTACATCCACTGCACCGGTGGAGGATGGCTGTTCCGGCTGAGCCGACGGTTCAAACCCGCCTATCTTCCGCCCACCGACCCGGGTTGGCACCACCGCGGTCTGCCGACGGGACACGACGCGATGATCACGATGCCGGAGGAGACGGCGGGGGTGCTCACGGACCTGGCGTGACCGGCCCCCGACGCACCGCTCGACCACGGTGCTCTGCCGAACGTGCTCTTCCGTCCTGTCGGGACGACGTGGAGGAAGAGGAGGAGTTCCCGGGGTACGCGGCCCGGGCCCGTCGCGGACGCGGGCTCGTCATCGGCTCCACCCGGCACGACACCGACACCCCCGTGGTGGTCCTCGCCGTCCTCCGCTGACGGATCGGATTTGTTCCCGGGCCCGGGGCGCGGAAAAATGGGTGACTCCATGCTCACCCTGTGGAGTCGAGTGTGGTCATCGTCGTCTCCGGGTTCCTTGCCGCACCCGGCCCAACCGGGAGGGAGACCGGATTTCCCATGGAGGTGGGGGAAGAGGTGAGCGCGCGCCTGCGGATGGAGGACGCCTCCTGCATCGTGCTGGACGACCCCTCCGAGGAGCAGGTGTACGACACGATCGCGGATCTGAACTCCCGCTTTCGGTACGCCGTGCTGCAACGGTTGGACGTTCCGGGGGCGGAGGCCGGGCAGTGCTACATCCAGGTGTGGCTGCACGATGACGGCGGCTACATCGTGGAGCACCGGGAGGGTGGTCCGGACCGTCACTTCCGGGTGCGCCTGGCGCCCGCGCCCGGGCCGTTCGGCAACGAGCCGGTCGCCCGGCTCGTGTGGAGCTGGGCCCGGCCGGGTGACGAGTCCTGGCGCACGGCCGTGGCCTGGCAGCCGTGGAGTGGGGACGGCCTCCCGGACCCGTGAGCGCCGGTCCCCGGGTCAGTTCTCCCCCCGAGCGCCCTCCCCGGGGTTCCCCGGACCCCGGGTCATGAGGACGGCCTTGGGGTCCTCCGGGTGGGGGGCGGCGGTGAAGCCCGGCGGAGGGCCGAACCCCTCCGCCACGGCGGCCCGGCGCACCCGGATCTCCCGCAGGTGCGGGAAACCCGCGGTCCACGCGCCGTCGTCCCCCGGAGCGGGGAGGTTGCGCCACCACAGGTGGGTCAGCCGCTCCGGGACCAGGTGGGTGGCCAGGTCCTCCGGCCGGTGGGTGCCGACGAGTTGCACCCGTGCCCGGCCCCCGAGGTCGCGCAGCAGCCGCAGGTGTTCCGGGGTGTGGACACTGATGTACAGGCCCTCGTCGTCGAGGTCGGCCAGGATCTCCCGGGCGTAGCGTTCGGCGTCGAAGTGGTGCCAGTTCCAGGCGAGTTGACGGCGCAGCCAGAGCGAGGGGTGGCGCCGGTAGCGGGCCAGGGGCGGCAGGGCGGCGTCGGTG
Source organism: Streptomyces calidiresistens (assembly GCF_014141525.1). GTDB lineage: Bacteria > Actinomycetota > Actinomycetes > Streptomycetales > Streptomycetaceae > Streptomyces > Streptomyces calidiresistens. The sequence continues at coordinate 3,228 of NZ_VKHS01000200.1, read as the reverse complement.
CCGATCTTCAGGGCGGTGACCACCACCGCGCCCGCCTCCTCGTCCGTCAGCCCCTCCGGGCCGGGCAGCAGGCCGAGGAGGAGTGTCCCGCCGTGGTGGGCCAGGAACCTGGCCTGCCGCAGGTCGGCGGGGGGCAGCAGACGGGCCACGGTGTCGGTGACCCGCCGGCGGGTTCCGGGGTCGAGTTCGCTGGCGTGGGCCACGCAGTCGGCGGCCAGCAGGACCCGGCGGACGACCCGCGCCCCCGCCTCGTCCACCGGGGGCTCGGGCGGGAAGTTCTCCCCGGTGCCCTCCAGCAGGCCCTCCAGCAACCGTGCGCGTTCGGCGGGGCGGCCCAGGGCGACGGCCATGCGGATGACGTCCTCCCAGCGGTCGCGGTGGGCGTTGTCCAGCAGGAGGGGGAAGTCGCCCTCCTCCACGGCGGCCCCGGCACCCAGGTAGTCCTGGAAGGTGCGGTGCACGAAGTCGATCCGGCCGGGGACGGGTTCGCGCAGCAGGCCGCAGCGTTCCAGCAGGTGGCGCAGGACGGTGTCGGCGTCGGCGGTGAGGTGGTGGGCCATGGCCGGCAGGACGCGGGCGAGCTGACCGACGGCGTCGGCGCGGTCCATCTCGGCGCGGTCGTTGCGGATCATCCAGTGCGCGAGGCGCTGCACCAGCCGCACCAGCGCGTCCCGCGACAGCCGGGTGCCGCCGCCGGGCCCGGTGCTCCCCACGGTGGTGTCCACGCCGCGTTCGAGGTCGCGGCGTTCCAGCAGCATGCCCAGCGCCGCCTCGTACAGGTCGCGGCGGTCGGTGGGCAGGAAGCCCTCGCGGTCGCGGTGCAGCGCGCACAGCAGTCCGCACATCAGCGGGTTGACCGCCATGCGGGCGAGGGCGTCGGTGGTGCGGACGGCGGTGACCAGGGCGGCGCCGAGGGCGGGGTCGGCGTCCGCGGCCTCGTGCCAGCGGGTGACGAACAGCTCGATGTCGGTGCGGGACATCGGCGCGAGGGAGAGTTCGGCGAAGCCGCGTGCGGCGTCGCGGTCGGCGAGCCACTCCTCCCGGACGGCGGAGGGGCGGGCGGTGACCACCCAGGGGTTGCCGGGGTAGGTCGTCATGAGTTCGCGGATCCAGCGGCGGACGGCCCCCCGGTCGCGTTCGGGGACCTCGTCCACGCCGTCCACCAGCAGCAGCGCCCGGCCCGCCGCCAGGACCCGGTCCGCCCAGCCGTCGGGTTGGGCGGCGGCGAGCGGGCTGCCGACGGCGTGCGCGAAGCGGTCGGGGGTGGGCGGCCGGCCGTCGACCACCACGCGGCGCAGCGGCAGCACGAACGGCACCCGGCCGACGAGGTGGTCGAGACCGGGCGGGTGGTCGCGCGGGGGTCCGAGGTGGGTGCGGGCGGCGGTGACGGCGAGCCACTGCACGAGGGTGCTCTTGCCCGAACCGGCGACGCCGCGCAGCAGCACCCGTTCCCGGCCGGCGAGGGCGTCCTCGGCCCGCAGCACGAGGCCGGAGGGATCACCGGAATCACCGGAACCACCGGCACCGGCCGGGGCCGTCGGGCCGGCGGAACCCGGCTCCGTCTCCGGTGTGGTGACCTCCAGTGGCACGTACGCGGCGTCCAGCGGCCATTCGTGGCCGTGGCCGATGTCCAGGCCGTGGATGGTGAGTTCACCGTGCCGGGCGATGACGTGTTCGGCCCAGCGGCGTTCGAAGGCGGCGTCCTCCGCGCGCCGGTCGCCGATCCGTTCCAGCAGCAGGTCCGTGGTCGCGGCCAGACGGTGCAGCATCCGGGTCTGTTCCACCTGGGCGCGGGCGACGAAGGTCGAGCGGGTGGTGAAGAAGTGCAGGACGTGGACGCAGCAGGTGTGCAGCAGGGCGTCCCAGCGGGCGTCGGCGTCGGCCGACAGGTCGCGGGGGCGGGGTAACCGGGCGGCGAGGGCGTCGGGGCCGAGCCGGACGGCCTGCACGTCGTCCATGTCCAGGTCACCGAGGGCGTGCAGGGCGCGGGCCAGGGCGTCGGCGAGTTCGGCGGCCGTCTCCTGCGAGGGGGCCTCGGCGGGCCCGGTGGCGGGCCCGCTCCGGCGCACGAGTTCGCCGGCGAGCCGGCGGAGTTCGGGCTCGCCGAGGGTGCGGCGTTCACCCCGGAAGGAGACCAGGGAGGACAGTCGCACCGGCCGGTCGACCAGCTCGGCGCCGGGGCCCTCCTTGACGAACAGCTTCCCGATCAGGGGCGCCAGGGCGCCGGTGGCCAGTCGCAGCGCGACGGAGGAGGGCTCCATGGCCCCGATGCTAGGTCAACCCCCTTGCCGGTCAACGGTTTCCGCCTCGTCGAACGTCCTCTTCCGGCGGGGTTCGCGGGCCGGGGCGGGGACGAGTTGGGCGAGGAGGATCGCGCCGGCGATGAGCAGACCGCCGAGCAGTTGGCGGAGCGTGAACGCCTCGCCGAGCACGACCCATCCCAGCACCGCCGCGACCAGCGGGCTGACCAGGGCGAGGAAGGAGACGGTGGAGGCGGGCAGGCGTGCCAGGCCCCGGAACCACAGCAGGTAGGAGAGCAGCGCCCCGACCACCCCCAGGTAGAGGAAGCCGCCGAGGTTGGCGCCGGTGAGGCGGTCCGGCAGCCCCTCGGCGAGGAGGAGCGGCAGCAGGACCAGGCCGCCCACCGTGAGCTGCCAGCCGGTGAACGGCAGCACGCCGACCCCGTCGGGTCTGCCCCATTTCTTGGTCAGCACGATGCCGAAGGCCATCGAGAACGCCCCGCCGATCGCCGCGAGGACGCCGACCGCGTCGAGCGCGGCGCCGGGTTCGAGGACCAGGAGCGCGACGCCGACCGCGCCCAGCGCGCAGGCGGCGGTGTGCGGGAGGCGGATGGCCCGGCCCAGCAGCGGGACGCCGAGGAGCAGGACCAGCGCCGGCTGCATCGACAGCAGCAGGGCAGCCGGTCCGCCGGGCAGCAGGTAGGCGGCGACGAAGAGGAGGGGGAGGAAGAGACCGATGTTGAGGACGCCGAGCACCGTCGCGCGCCACCACCAGCCGCCGGTGGGCAGGACGCGGGTGAACGCCAGCAGCACCAGGCCGGCGGGCAGGGCGCGGGCCACGGCGGCGAGCACGGGGCGGTCGGGTGGGAGGAACTCGGTGGTGACCAGGTAGGTGCTGCCCCACACGGCGGGGGCGAGCGCCGTCACCGCGGTGTCGAGCAGGGGGCGGCTCTCGGGCACGGCGCGGCCCTCCTTCGGGGTTCGGGGG
>NZ_VKHS01000020.1 GCF_014141525.1 Streptomyces calidiresistens | reverse complement strand
GAATCCACCCCGAGCGGGTCCCAGAATAGGGGCGGCTCCGGTGAGGGGAGAGCGACTCCGGGTGAAAGGCACGGCGGGACCTCCCGCCGGCCGCGGCGGTCGGGTCCCCCGCACGGTCGGCTTGTCGAAGCCGTCCCGGCCGGTGATGCTCGGAGCCGGGGCGCAAGGGATTCACGACGGGCCGAGGTGAACGGAGAACACTCTCGTGCACAACCACGACATCAAGAAGGAACGGCGGGATCTCTACTCCGCCCGCTCCGACCGGTTCGCCATCGTCGACGTGCCCCGCATGGCCTTCCTCATGGCGGACGGCCGGGGCGACCCCAACACCTCCCCCGACTACCGCGCGGTGGTCGAGGCCCTCTACACCACGGCCTACGCCGTGCGCGCCCTCGCCAAGAAGGAGTTGGGCCGCCCGCACACCGTCGGTCCGCTGGAGGGACTGTGGTACGCGGACGACCTCAACGCCTTCACCGCCCGTGACCGTGACGCCTGGGAATGGACGCTCATGATCGTCCAACCGGAGTGGATCCCCCCGGCCATGGTCGAGGAGGCGAGGGTGAACGCCGCGGCGAAGAAGGATCTTCCCGCCGGGGACCGCGTGCGGCTCGAGGAGTTCGCCGAGGGACGGTGCGTCCAGATCCTCCACATCGGACCGTACGACGAGGAGGGCCCCACGATCGCCCGGATGCACGAGGAGTTCATTCCCGGCGAGGGGTTGGTGCCCGGCGGGCACCACCACGAGATCTACCTCTCCGACGCACGCCGCACGGATCCGGCCCGGCTGCGCACCATCCTCCGCCAGCCGGTCACGCCGGCACCCGCCTGAGCCGGGGCGCGGGCGGGCTCGCCGTGGTGCGGGGTCCCTTTCGATCCGGCACGGCCGGGCGCCCTCTCCGTCGATGGCATCGGGGAGGGCGGCCCGGGGTTCGCCGCTTGCCCCGGGGCCGGGCCCGCCCCGGCCTCACACCTCCAGCAGCGCCTTGCCCACGACCTGCCGGGCCTCCACGGCGGCATGCGCCTCGGCGGCCCGGCGCAGCGGGAGAACGGCGCCGATGGTCGGGGTGATCCGCCCGGCCGCCGCCTCCCCCAGCGCCCGCTCCACCCACCCGCCGTACTCCTGCGGCGGGAACCACACCTGTTGGATGCCGTGCACGGTGATCCCCCGCCGTGCCGCCTCCGCCTCGTCGATCTCCGCGAAGTCACCGGCGGCGGCCCCGTGGGCGGAGAAGTGGCCGCCGTCGGCCGTCACCGCGAACGCCGCTCCCCCGAGCGGCCCGCCCGCACCGTCGAACACCACCTCCGCCCCGACTCCGCCGGTCAGCTCCCGCACCCGGTCCGGCCAGTCCGCCGCGCCGTGGTCCACCGCCTCGTCCGCGCCCAGCTTCCGGACCGTCTCCAACTTTCGTTCTCCCCGGGCGGTGCCGATCACCCGGGCCCCGGCGGCGTGCGCCAACTGCACCAGCAGACTGCCCATGCCGCCGGCGGCGGCCACGATCAGCACGGTGGTGTCGGGACCGACCGGGGCGTTGCCGAAGACGCCCAGGGCGGTGGGTCCGTCGTGCACCAGGGCCACCGCCTCCCGCGTCCCGACCCCGTCGGGAATCGGGGTCAGCGCCTCGAGGGGGGCCACGACCCGTTCCGCGTAGGCACCCAGCTCGTTCGCCCGGGCGATGACGCGACGGCCGAGCCAGGAGGGGTCCACCCCCTTCCCCACCGAGATCACCTCTCCGCCGGCCGCGTCCCCGGGCACGTACGGCGGTTCGACGGTGAAGAAGTCACGACCCCAGCCGGACCGCACCTGTGTCTCCACGAAGAGCACGTCCGCCACCGACACCGCGACCACGACCTGTCCGGGACCCGCCACCGGGTCCGGCCGCTCCCTCCACACCAGCACCTCGGGCCCGCCGAACCGCTCGACCTCGACCACGTGCATGGTTCCTCCCCTGGTCCGTTCATCGGCGGGACGCGGTGATCCGCGCCCTTGGAGAGGAGTCTGGAACCTCGTGCAAGCTTGAGGTCAAGTGGCGCCCATCCTCTTCGGGAAACGGCCGGAACACCCCACCCCCTCCGGTGATGCCGCGGAGGGGGCGAAGTGCTCCGTCGACCGCCCCGTCGGCGATCCGGCGACGTGGAAAGGGGCTACTTCGCCAGGAAGGTCAGCAGCGCCTCGTTGACCTCCTCCGCGTGCGTCCAGAGCAGGCCGTGCGGGGCCCCCTCGATCTCCACGTAGTCCGCGTCGGGCAGCAGCTCCCGGAACGGGCGGGCGGTGGAGTCGATCGGCAGGATGCGGTCGGCGGTGCCGTGCAGGATCAGGGAGGGCACGTCGATGCGGGAGACGTCCTCGCGGAAGTCGGTCGTCCAGGTGGGCACGCAGGCGACGGAGGCGTGGGGGGAGGCGCCGGCGGCCACGTTCCAGCACGCGCGCACGACCTCCTCGGAGATGCGGGAGCCGAGGTTCTCGTCGGTGTTGAAGAAGTCCCGGTAGAACTCGGTGAAGTAGGCGTAGCGGTCGGCCTTCACGGCGGTGAGGATGCCGTCGAAGACCTCCTGCGGAACCCCGCTTCCGTTGTCCTCCGTCTTGCGGAGGAAAGGCTCCAGGCCGGCGAGGAACGCGGCCTTGGCGACCCGGCCGGAGCCCCGGGTGCCGAGGTAGCGGCCCACCTCGCCGGACCCCATGGAGAAACCGACCAGGGTCGCGTCGGTCAGGTCGAGGGTCTCCATCAGCGTGTTCAGGTCCGCCGCGAAGGTGTCGTAGTCGTAGCCGGTGGTGGGGCGGTCCGAACGGCCGAAGCCCCGGCGGTCGTAGGTGATGACGCGGTACCCGGCGTCGAGCAGCGCGGCGGTCTGCTTCTCCCAGGAGTCCCCGTCGAGGGGGTAGCCGTGGATGAGGACGACCGGCCGACCGGATCCGTGGTCCTCGTAGTAGAGCTCGATCTCGGCGCTGTTCTCGGTGCCCACGGTGATGCGAGGCATGATGCCACCCTTCCGAACCTGAGGAGAACGGTCGTTCTCCGGATGGTTGCTACGATAGAGAACGACCGTTCTCAGCGCAAGTTCGATAGCTTGCCCATTCGAGTGGGATCACGCGGGATCACGAAGGATCACGAGGGATAGGGAGAACACCAGTGAGGGACCCCGGCGCCAGCACCACGGATCGCCCCGCCGCGCCCCGGAGGCCCGATGACGCGACCGCACGCGAACTGGTGCTGCGCGCCGCCGACCGGCTCTTCTACGACCGCGGCGTCCAGGCGGTCGGCATGGACGAGCTGCGCGCCGCCTCCGGCCTCCCGCTCAAGCGCATCTACCGGCTCTTCCCCTCCAAGGAGGCGATCGTCGAGGAGGTGCTGCGCCACCGGCACGAACTCTGGGAGGCGGGCATCTCGAACGCCGTCGCCACCACCCCGGACCCGCGCGAGCGCCTGCTCGCCGTCTACGACTTCCTCGCCAGGTGGTTCGACGACGAGGGGTTCCGCGGCTGCTTCTTCATCAATTCCTTCGGCGAGCTGAGCGGCACGGCACCCCGCGTCACCGAGTTCGTGCGCGCCCACAAGGCGGGCTTCCAGAAGACCGTGGCCCGACTGGTCGCCGAGGCGGGCGGCCCACCCGAACTCGCCCCGCAACTGGCGATACTCGCGGAAGGAGCCCAGACCACCGCCGCCATCGCGGGCACCTCCGAGGCCGCCGGACAGGCCAGGGCGGCGGCCGAGACCCTCATCGACGCGGCCCTGGGCCCGACCCGGGACCGGGCCGTCTGAGAAAGCCCCGGGACGCCGGTCGCCCGCTCCCGGAGAGGGTCGACCGGGGACCCGGCCGACCGGGGACGTGACCGCTGCTCCGATGATCAACGGCTCGGAGCGCCGAACGGATCGTTCGCGGGCGGGCGTGCCCGTGGTCCGGGCGAACGGGGCCGGCCGACCCGTGACCCGTCGACGCCACCGGCCGCCGAGGGACAGCCGTGCACGCTTATTGTCAGCCACGCCGGGTGCCCATACAGTCAACCCAAGGGCATGGGAGCGCTCCCATATTCGCGAACGCTCCAGCCGAAGGGAAAATCCGTGACGACTCATCCCCGCGGGCGGACGGCCCCACCTCCCGGCGAGTCCCGCTTCGCCGCCGCCCTCTCCTCCCTCCTCCACCGGCACAGCATCACGCTGCTGCGCGTCTCCGTGGGGTTGCTGTTCCTGTGGTTCGGCGCCCTGAAGCTGGTGCCGGACGCGAGCGCGGCCGAGGAGATGGCCTCCCGCACCATGAGCGTGATCACCGCCGGCCACGTGGCGCCCGAGGTGTCCCTCCGGGCGCTGGGCACGATGGAGATCCTCATCGGCGCCGGGCTCCTGACCGGCCTGCTGCTGCGGCTCACCCTCGCCGTCTTCCTGGTCCACATGGCCGGCACCCTGGTGGCGCTGGTCGTCCTCGCCGGGGAGATGTGGCAGGGAACGGTTCTCGTGCCCACCCTGGCCGGGCAGTACGTCCTCAAGAACCTGGTGCTCATCACGGCCGGTCTGGCCATCGCCGCGCACCGACCGACCACGCCCGGGCAACGTGTCCGGTCGTCCCGTGGGCGGCCGGCCGCCACGGACACCGGGGAGTCGCCGGTCCCCGAGACGCCGAAGGTCCCCACCCCGACAGCGCTCACCTGATCCGCCCGGTGAGCCCGGACCCCGGGGCCGGCCGGGGTGGTGGATGACGGGGACCCGCGCGCGGCCGGGGCCGAGCGACTGCTCGTCGGCGGCGACGATGCGGGTCTCCGGAATGGCGGAGACGATGCCCGGACCGCCGGATCACGCCCCGGAAACCCCGCCCGGTTCGATACCGCTCACCGTCTCCCGGGGGGACCGTCCGGCTCGGAACGCTCCCTATCGGGTGAAGTCGTACAGGTAGTAGCAGAGTTCGTCATCGATTGCCTCACGATAGATGTCGATCTCGACCGAGGTCGGACGACCGTCCTCCGCCATCTCGACCTCCACCGAGTCGGCCTCCCACTCCTCCTCCGCCGTTCTCGCCCGGGCCAGCACCTCCCCGATGGTCAGGGGATCCTCGCGCCAGTGCTCCAACGGCAGTTCCTCACCGGTGTCCTCGCCGTCCCGCTCGGACATGGCCACCACCATGTCCGCCTCGCGGTCGACCACCGTCACCCGGAACCACCCGTGGCCGCCGCGCTCGCCGCAGGTCGAGTGCAGGGTGTAGGTGTAATTCGCCGGTTCCCGCCACTCGCGCCAGGCGTCGCCACCGGCGGCCGACTCCGTGCCGCAGCCGGCGAGGGTCATCGTCAGTCCCACGGCGCCGCAGAGCGCGCCCGTCATCCCCATTCGGATCCCCATGCCGATCGGACGCCGCCCCTCCCCCGGCGGTTCCCGGGTCCGGCGGCCGGTTCGGGGTGAACCCCTCCGCTCCGAACCGGCCGGCGCCGGCCTCGGCCGGAGAGGTCAACCGCTCCCGGGGGTGCCCGGGACATCCCGAACACCCCGAGCCGTCAACGGCACCTCGAACCACACCCACTTGCCGTCCGGCGTGCGGGTGTAACCCAGGCGGTCCGTCATGGCCCGCAGCAGCACCAACCCGCGTCCGCCCTCGGCGTCCTCGTCGGGAGCGGCGATCGCGGGCACCTCCCGCCCCCGGTCGAACACCCGCACCCGCGCCTCCCGCCGCCAACCGACGACCTCCAGGCGGCACCACGGGTCCCCGACGTGGCGGATCACGTTCGTCAGCAGCTCCGAGGTCCCGAGGCGGGCGACGGACACCGCCTCGGTGTCACCGCCCAGCCCGCGCACCACCACGGCCACCCGCTCCCGCCACTCCCCCACCTCGGCGGCCCGGACCGTTATCTCCCACGCGAAGGTCGGTGACGTGCGGGTGGGGTGAAGAGCGACCGACATGGGCCCTCCCGAGGACAGGAAGCACGTACAGGGATCAACCCGGAGTTGCCTGCGGTAACAGAATCAGCACTCCAGGTAATGGAGCCATGATCCGAAGGTGGCCGAGTTGCAGTCAAGCTTCAGATTGGCAATCTGCCAAACTGAAGCCACTGCGCCTGTGTTCGATTCCCATTTTCCACTCCTCTCCAGCGGTAGGCTCGGGCTCCCGACCAGCGGAGGATGAGGAGTAGATGGCCGTCGTCAGCAGTGGCAGCCCGCTCATGGCCCGTCGAAAATTGGGAGCGGAACTGCGCCTGCTCCGCGACGGCCGAGGGCTCACCACCGAGGAGGTGGGAGCTCACCTCAACTGCCACAACTCCAAGATCAGCCGCCTCGAACTGGCCAAGCGCGCCTGCACGAAGAAGGACTTCGAGGCGTTGATGGAGTTGTACGGGGTGCGGGGCAGGAAGCGCACGGAACTCGAAGCCCTGATGCGACGGGGGCGACAACGGGTGCCGCCCTGGTGGCACGCCTACAACGACGTCCTCAGCGCCAACTACGCCGAGTTCCTCGCCTACGAGGCGGAGGCGACCCACTGCCGGGAGTACCAGCCCCTCCTGCTACCCGCCCTGGTCCAGACGAGTGACTACGCCAGGGCAGTCACGGACAACGGCATCGCCGCGCTCGGCCCCGACCAGATCGACGTGCTGGTCGAGGTACGGATGCGGCGCCAGGAGCGCCTGCGGGAGGAGAACCCTCTCCACCTGGACCTGTTGATCACCGAAGCGGCCCTTCGGCTTCGCGTGGGCAACGCCGAGGTCATGTCCGCGCAACTCGACCATCTGTTGGCTCTCACGGACCTCCCGAACGTTTCCCTCCGGGTGATCCCGTTCCATGCGGGAGCGCGAGGAGCCGGCACCGGCGCCTTCATTCTCTTCGGGACCGATGGCGGGACGGACGACGAGGTGGCCTTCACCGAGTCGGCGGACGCCAGAACCGCGTTCCAGGACGACGCCTTGACTCTTCGACGGCTGAACCGACTGTTCGGCAACCTGTCCACCGTGGCACTCTCGGTCGGCGATACCACCGAGTTGATCGCCCGAGTCAAGGAGGAGGCGAAGAGTGACGCCGGAGACGAACACCCCCACCGCACCGCACCGTGAGGTCACCGGATGGTTCACGAGTTCCTACACGGCGGGAGACGGGAACTGCGTCGAGGTGGCACGCCTGACCTCCGGCGGCGGCCTGCTGATACGTGACTCCAAGGCTCGGCGGGCGAAGCCGGCGCACGCCTCGAAGGCCGCATGGGCGGCGTTTCTCACCGCCGTTACGCTCTCGGGCTTCGAAGGCTCCCCGTAGGAGTGATGAAGGGGCCTCCCCCCACCAGCGCCACACGTTGGTACCCCTCACAGGGGTCATGAGGACAAGGGGCGGAAGGCGGCATTTTCTTGCCGTTCTCCCTGTTGTTATCCCTCACAGGGGTGATGAGGACGGGGAACGAGGAACCCACGCCGGAGCGCGCCAACTACGCGTTGCTACCCCTCACAGGGGTCATGAGGACCCCCGGCCCGGCCCGGACCACCGCACCACCATCGCGTTGCTACCCCTTTCAGGGGTGATGAGGACGCCATGCCCAGTGCACCCCGCCCCCTCCACGCCATCGTGTTGCTACCCCTCTCAGGGGTGATGAGGACGTGGAGGAACGCCACTCCCTGCGGTCGGTGTTCTTCGAGTTGCTACCCCTCTCAGGGGTGATGAGGACCCCAGGGTAAAGGCGCTGGTGGGAGGCTGGCCAGAGCCGGGGATCGGACCGGATTTTTCAGCGAACCTCCGGTTGTGCGGAAAACCCCGGAGTGTTGCTGAAATCCGGCCCCCTCGGGGCGAACGCTCCTCGCCCCGCCGGGCCACAGCGCCTCACCGCATCGGGTGCGGGGAGATCCAGCCGAAGCCGGCGGAGTTGGCCTGCCCCAGCCCCCAACTCCACACGGCGCGCAGCGTTTCCGGCGGCCCGGAAAGCTCCACCTCCACCGGTGCCCCCGGCTTGACTCCGCCCCGCACGCGGAAAGAACGCGACGCCCCCACCCAGGTCACCTCCTCCAGCCGGACGGCCGGGTCCAGACCCAGCGTCTCCGCCTTGCGGACAAGGTTCCCCTGCATGTACTTCACCCACTGGGCCTGCCCTGGAAGCACCCAGTGCTGCCGGGACGGCGGATGCTCCCCCTGAACACGCCCGTCCCCCTTCATGACCACCGGGGTCGAGGTGCGAAACCGGGCCCTGCCCGAGGAGAAGGCCGGAGGTGGGATCACCTCGATGCGTGTCAACCGCAGGGCCACGCCTCCCCAGTCGAGGAGTTCGCGTTCCGCGAAGCCCTTGCGCAGGGTCTCGGCGAGTTGCGGCACCGGGCTGCCGAACTCCACCGTGCCCGACCCTCCCGCGGCGTACCGCCCCCGCACCCGCCGTGCCTTCGGAAACACCGGAGCCCCGTGACCGAAGGGGACCATGCCGTACTCTCCGACGCCCCGCTCGTGCAGTCGTCTGCCGGCGGTCGGTTCCAGGCGGCCGAGCACGCCGTAGACCAGGCTCCGCCCCGGTGTCAGGACCACCTCCCAGGGCAGCTCCGAGGCCGCCGTGGTCACCGAGAGGCGCACCTTCATCCCCGTATCCCCCACCTTCCGTGCCGGCCGGGCCCTCTCATCCGACATGCCTTCCGGGCCCGGGCAGGTGAGTGTACGGAGAGACACCGACACTCCACCATCGGTTCCCCTTCCTCGGCAGCTCGAAAGAGGGTGTGTGTCCGGAGAGCGTGAGGAGACGGAAGCGACGAGTTGGGGAAATCACCTGTCGGTGACGGCTCGTCGCACTACGCTGACGACGATCATGCGCTGTGCGGGGGTGGAGAGTTGCGGGACGTGTGGGCCGAGCTCACGGGTGGGGCCGAGGGAGCGGGGGAAGACCCCGGCCGGAAAGATGAGGGGGAACCGGATCTGGTGCTCCTGACGATCTCGGGAGTGCAGCGCTACATTCGCGAGTCCCGGTCCACCTCCGACCTGGGGGCGGCGAGTCGGATCGTGGCCGAGTTGTCCGCCGTCGCCGCACAGCGGTTCCTCGATCACGGGGCCCGGCTGGTCATGCCGGCGGAGAGTTCACTGGCCGACAGCGCGGGGGTGCCCAACAAGATCGTGGCCCTGGCCCCCGCAGGGACCGGTGGCCGCCTCGCGCGGGCGGTGGCCGAAGCGGTGCGGGAGAAGTGGCGGGGATGGGTGCGCACCGTCATGGGTCGCGAGGTGGAGACCCCAGGGATGCCGGGCGTGCAGTGGGTGTGCTCTCCGGCCTCGGAGGGTGGCTACGCGCGGCAGTGGGCGGTGGCCCAACAGGCGTTGCCGGCCAGGCGCCGGGTGCGGGACTTTCCGGCCGTGGAGGCGCCGCAGCGGGTGTTGTGCTCGCTCAGCCCTCGGTGGCCCGCCGAGGTGGAGGAGCCCCCACACCGAGCGCCGAGGCACGAACGGGACGCGTTGAGTGCGGCGAACTGGGTGAAGCGGCTGTGGCGGCACCGGGTGATGAAGAACAGCGACGGACGTCCGGCGCCCGGTTTCCCCTCCACCGGCGCGGTGGCGTCGGCGCCGTTCCGTCACCGCGTGCTGGAGTCGTGGCACGACGCGGGGGTGGTCGCGGAGGTCGGTCGGTTACGGCGAGCCGTCAAGGTGATGGACCGTTTCCCGGAGACGCCCGTGAAGGCGTTGGGCACGCTCGCGGAGAGCGGCGAAGGTGGCCCGGGAGACGGATCGCGGAAGGATGCCCGGTGGTTCGCCGAGGCGGGAGGCCGTTGGGTGTTCCCCGACACCTGGCGCGTCGATCGACTGCGACGGGAATTCCCAGAGGTCGAACAGGAGCGGCTGGAGGAGGCCGTGCGGGAGGGGCATCGCGCCGCGACGAGGTTGATCACCCGGATGCGGGACCGACACGGCGCCGCTCCACCCGCCCCCTACCTGGCGGTTCTGGTCCAGGACCTCGACAGCCTCGGGAGGTATCTCGGCGGTGAGCGGGGCACCGCCCGGGCCGCGATCGAGGTGAGCGCGGAACGCCACCGGCAGGTGTCCGAGCGGTTGTCGGGGCTGGGCGCCGAGCTGCGCGAGGGGTTGGCACGGGTCGATCTGCTGGGTGCCCCGGTGTACGCGGGTGGGGACGACCTGCTGGCCTTCGTCCCCGCTTCCCGCGCCCTCGCGGCGGCCCGCCGGTGTCACGACACCGTCCCCTCCGACCTGCCCACCGCCAGTACGGCGGTGGTGTTCTTCCACCACGTCTCCTCCCTCCAGGAGGCGGTGACCCACGCGCAGGAGTTGTTGACCGAGGCCAAGGCATCGGCCGAGAGCAAGCACGGCTTCGCCGTCGGCTACGTACGGCGTTCCGGGGTGCGGGAGGCATCCCTACAGGGATGGGCCGGCGCCGAGGGGGAGCGGGGCCCGGAAGCCGATTTCGCGCTCTTCCTGCGGCCGGCCACCGGTACGACGGCGGACGGTGGCGGAGCCGAGCGGGTCGGCCTGTCCCCGCGCATCGTGGGGGTGCTCGCCCGGGATGCCGATGAACTCTCCTCCCTGCCGGCCGAGTTGTACGCGGCGGAGATTCGGCGGTTGGTGACCCGGCACGGCGGATCGGCCGCCGAGGCAGAGGCGTTGTTGCGGCTCGGACGCGGGGAACGCCCGGAGACCCCGGGGAGCCGTGCGCCGGTGGCGGCGGCCCGGGTGGCGGCGTTCCTGCGGGGGGAGGCGCGATGAGACGGCACTCGGTATGGCTGGCCTTCACTCCGCAGGACACCCTTCTGGTCCGCGACGGCCGTTCCTTCGACGCGGGCACCGACACGCAGGCCCGGGCGGTGTGGCCGGGACCGAGCACCCTGGGTGGTGCGGTGAAGGCCGCCTTTGACGGGGCGGAACCGGGTGTGCTGCGCGGCCCGGTGTTGGCCCACCGATCGTCCGATGGCTGGGTCCCGTACTTTCCGGTGCCCGCCGATGTGGTCACGACGGCGACGGGCGGGGTGACCCGCCTCGCTCCGCGCGCCCTCCCGGTGGAGACGGACCTGGACGACGGCCCGGCCGGCGGATTGGAGTGGCTGACCGCCGACACGGCCGGGGAGGCCGGCAAGCGGGCGACCGGTTGGATGTCCGCCCCCGCGCTCACCTCCTATCTCGCCGGTGGGCGACCGTGGGAGGAGAGCCCGGAGGCGACGCCATGGCGGCTGGAGGAGGATCCCGCCGTGAGCGAGCCGAGAGTGGGGCTGGCCCGTACGCCGGATCGCACCGCCCGCACCGGGTTCCTCTACCGCACCGCCCACCTGCGGCTCCGGGAGGGCTGGGCGTTCCTCATGGAGTGCCTGCCCCCGGAGGGATGGGACCGGGAGCCCCGTCCCGTGGTGGCGCTGGGCGGTTACGGGCGCCGGGCCCGGGTGGAACGGGTGGAGGGCGTCGAGTGGCCCCGCTCCCCCGTCTCCCCCGCCGGTGGGAAGGGGTTCCCCGCCGGTCGGGTGGCGCTGTACCTGGCGACACCGGCGGTGTGGCCGAGCGGCTGGCTTCCGGGCCTGCCGCCGGGCGCGCGGTTGGTGGCGGCGGCCACCGGGGAGCCCGAGCCGGTGGCCACCGCCTCCCCCTCGGCGGATCGGCGGGCGTGGCGGGAGAGCCGCCGCCTGCTGTGGGCGGTCCCGGCCGGATCGGTGTACCTGCTGGAGTTCGCCGACGCCGGGGCCGCCTCCCGCTTCGCGCTCGGCGGGGATGACGGCGAGAACGGGGGCGTGCACGGCACGGCCTACGGGCGGGAGCCGGAGGACAGGCTGCGGACCACCGGATTCGGTGTGGTGTTGACAGGGGTGTGGAGATGAACGGCAAAGAGGCCGAGTGGGTGCTGTACCTGTACGCCGAGTCGCCCGTGCACGCGGGCGCGGCGGACAGTTCCGGTGTGGTGGACCTGGCCATCCAACGGGAGGCCGGGACCGGGTACCCGGTGGTGTGGGGGCAGAGCCTCAAGGGGGCGCTGCGGCAGGCCGCCCGGGACGCGGGATGGGACGAGGATTGCATCATCGGCGTTTTCGGATCCGAACCACCGGGGTCGGGTGGCGAGGAGAACGAAGGGGCCCGAGGGGCCTTGAAAGCCGGGGCGCTCTCCGTGGGGGACGCGCAGTTGGTCGCCCTGCCGGTGCCGACTCTGCGCCGCACCTTCGCCTGGGTGACCTCGGATCTGGCGCTGGCCCGTCTCGCCCGCAAGCGACAATCCCTCATCGGTGCGGAGGGGATTCGTCCATCACCGCCGGTCCCAGCCCCCGCCGACGATGGGGGGCTGGCGGGACAAACCGAGTGGTGCGGCACCAAGGGCCCGGCGGAGGTGTTGGGCCCGCTGTGGGTCGGGTTCGGTGACACGGTGGACGAGAACGTACGCGGCTGGGCCGAGCTGGTCGCCGGCGAGGGGATCGGCACTGCGGACGGTCTCGGGTCCTTCGCCAAAAAATTCACCACCGACCTGTTGGTGGTGGGTCAGGACGTGATGCCGGAACTGAGCCGGTCCTGCACCGAGGTGACCGCCCGGGTGCAGCTGAGCGAGGAGAAAACCGTGCAGCACGGCCCCTTCTACAGCGAGTACCTACCGGCCGAGACGGTGCTGGCCGCCTCGCTGAGCATGCGCCGGGACGGGAAGAGCGAGGACGGAAAGGGCTGGGCCGCGTTCTACGTCGAGATGCTGGTGGACCTGTTGCACAACCGGCTGCATCAACTCGGGGGTGACGAGACCCTGGGCAAGGGTTTGGTGTGGTGCCGCCTCGTGGGTCCCGGGGTCGCGGCGGACTCGGGTGGCGAAGCCGGGAAGGAGAAGACCGCGTGAGCGGCCGATCCGGGCGCGTCGACCAGGGAATGGCACGAGCCGCCGCGGAAATCCTCGGGGACGGACCGATCAGCGGCCCTCTTCGAACCCGCTACCGCCAGTTGCCGGTGATGCTCCACACGACCGGACTGGCCGCCACCTATGCCTTCGTGCTGTCCAAGACGGGCGGGAGAAACAAGGCGTTGGCGGAGGCCTATGACCGGGTCGCCAACGGCATCCGCAAGCACATCGCCACCAGGCGGCTGATTCCCGGCTGTACGGAAAAGACCCCGCCCCGGGATGTATTGCAGGCCATGGGGAACTGCGGTGGAGTGACCTATGCCCGGGCGACGGCAGAGATCACCCTGCTCGCCGGGTGGCTCTCCCGCTTGGCCGAGGCCCGCCACCAGGCCGATGCCATGGCGAAGGCGACCGATGCCGAGTCCGGCTCGTCCGGGAAAGCGGAGGGGAAGCCATGAAGGGATTCGTCGCCCCTCTACACCAAGCGGTCCGTCTTCAAGGGGACCTGAACTTCCCGGGAACGATGAAGGGAAACGGCAAAGAAGGTCAGAAGGGTGACGAGTCCAACATCCCCAACCCCTTGGTGGTGTTGCGGCGTGCCGCTTGTGTCCACCTCAAGGAAAACGACGTCACCGCCGACATTCTCGACCCTCGGGGCACCGAGGCCCTGATGAAGTGGGCAGCCGGTGCGTTGGGAGGCGACGAAAAGCTCCTGACCCGGACGAACGCCCGCCGCAAGCGGGCGCTGAGTGCCCTGCGGGGACAGGGCACCCATGTGGTGCGGCTGAGTGCCGAGGTGGAATGGCGTCTGGGCGTGGGACTGGGTGCCCGGGAGAACGTTCACGAGTTCGGCCTCACGCTGCACGGCACCTACGGCGTCCCGATGATTCCCGGTTCCTCCGTCAAAGGGATGACGGCCGCCCTCGCCCGGGAACAGGGGGCCGATCCGCGCCTGATGGAAGCCGTGTTCGGTTCGCCCCGGCCCGCCACCGAAGCGTCCGAAGCCGGCGGGGGAACCTCCTCGGACTCGGAGCCCGAGGGTGCCGCCTCGCAGGGCGGGGTGTGTTTCCTGGATGCCCTGCCGACGCGGCCCGCGACCATTGTGCGCGATGTGCTCACCCCACACGTCCAGCCGTATTACGCCTCCACCCAATCCGATCCCGAGGAGGAGGACCCGTCCGCCGAATCGCAGCCGGTGGCCCCGGGAGAGCACCACAACCCCATCCCGGTGGAGTTCCTCACCGTCTCCAAGACCGCCTTCGGCATCGACCTGATCGGCCGGGATCCCGCCCTTCTGAAGCAGGCTGCCGACTGGTGCGCCACCGCCTGCGAAGACCTCGGGGTCGGGGGCAAGACGGGCGCCGGCTACGGCTACCTCCGAGCCGGCACCCTGCCGCCTCCCGAAGCCTCGCAGCCGTACCACAGCTGACTCGGCGTTCACCGGCAGCTCGGTCCGAGAGGACCGACCGACGAACGGGACAGCACACCGACCATGACCGTGCACATCGTCTCCACCGGCCTCACCCTCTGCCACTTCCTCGGGAACCGGCCGGGCTCCCACGGGTTGGACCCGGCGCTCGCCGGGGAGATCCGGGCCTGTCGTCCGACCGAGGTGTTCGGGACCGCCGGTGCCGTGGACGGGCAAGCCGCCGGCGCGCTCCTGTCGGCCTGCACGGGCCCGGGCCCTTCCGACCTCCGGGACCGGCTGACGGCGATGATTCCCCGGATCGCCCCCGAATCCTGGCCGGAGACCGCGAGCGCCGAACTCACCTCCCTGGCCCGCACACCCGACGGCCGACGGCTCCTGCCGTCGAGCGACATGGCCGTCCTGCTGTCCACCGACACCGCCGAGGGTCTGACGGCCGCGCTGTGGAACGCGATCGCACTGACCGGCGGCGATCTCGACCGGATCGTCTACCTGGACACACCCGAGCAGCGGCCGATGACGGCCCGGGGGAACGCGGTCGTGGTCCGGGTGCCGGGGTTGGACGCCCGGGACCAGCGGAGTTTCTCCCGGGCCATGCAGGGGCTGGGCACCCTCGGCCGCCATCTGCACCGGGGCACGATCGCTCCCGACGAGGAGTGCCGCTTCCACCTCTCCGGGGGATACAAGGCGACCGTGCCCTTCCTACTGGGGCTGGCCGAGGGGATCCGTTCCCTGCCGGGCGCCGGTCCGGTGACGGCGTACGCGGTGCACGAGACCACCAGCGGCGACCCCATCCGGCTTCCCCTGCGTCGCATCCCGCGTTCCCTCATCGACCCGTTGATCGAGGTGTTCGCCCACCGTCCTGTCTCCTGGCGGGCGCCGATGGAGGACGAGTTGGAGGGCTACGCCTACGACCGGGAGACGGAGGACCCGCCCCGGTGGCGCCTCAACCCGTTCGGTGCGGGCCTGCTCGCCCTCTACGGTCCCCCGGCGGAGGGGATGTCCCCATGACCTCACCGCCCCCTCCGGGCCTGTCACCTCCCGCCGGGTTGGAATCCTTCGTGGCGCGCGTGGAGGGGGGCGTTCTGCCCGCCGCACGCGACCTGCGTCCCGCCGATTGGCCCGACCGGGACCGGGAGGCGCTGAGGCCGGAGGACATACCGTACTTCCTGGGGCCGGTGCTGGAGGCGGCCCGCCGTACGAACGCCACCGAAAGCCTGGTGCGAGAGGCCATCGCGACCGCCGCCGGTCGTCTCGACGGCCGGCGCGATCAACTGATCACCGTGGTGATGTCCCCCGGACACGCCCTGGCCGCAGTGCACGCCGCCCGGGGTCGTCTGCACGTGGAGCCCTCCGGGCCGGTGGCGACCTGGCGGCGCATGTGCTGGCTGGTGGAGATCGTCGCCCACCGGCTGTCGGGGACCGATGAGGTCGGTCTGCGGGCGCTGCGTCCCCTGGCGGACCGGCTGCGCTTCCTCGTCCTGAGCGAGCCCCTGCGGCACCGTGCCGACCCGGCGTGGAGACCGACCCCGGGCAATCCGCGTGATCCGCTGAACAGTGTCTTCGGGGAGAGTTCCTGGCACGTCCTCACCGCCACCTGTGCCGAGGCCCGCCGGAGCTGGGAGGGGCACCTGGACAGCTACCGTTCCCGTCCCTTCCTGGCCAGGGCGCCGGCCGAGGGGCTGGAAGCGGAGTTGTTGCTGTTGCTCTTCGAGGATCCCGCCACCGGTCGGGAGGCGCTGTCCACCGCGTGGCGCCGCCCCACCGGCCCGATCATCGACGCCCGGGGAGAACCGGTGCGGTTGTCGGTTCCGCCCACGGCGGAGGACATGGCCGTCCGGGCGGAGGTCGTGGAACGTCACCTGCTGCCCCGCTTCCGGCTGAGGTGGGTCATCCGGCTCAGCTCCCCCGGCGGGCCGACAGCCCGCGACCCCTGGCGGATCGTCGTTCTCCTCACGGCTGCGGCGGCGGTGGCCACGGCGGTGCTCGGAACACTCATGTCCGGGGTCGGGTTGGGACCGGCGGCCGGGATGGCGGCCGGCAGCTACGCCTTGATCTGTGCCGGTGCCCTGCGGCACGGAAGCGGGTGGGCCGCGCAGTGGTTGTTGCGGTTCCCCGCCGCAGCCGCGTTCGGGCTCTTCACTCTGATGGCGTTGCCGCACGGATGGTGGTCGAGTCCGTCCGCCGGTTGGAAGTGGATCGTCGCCCCGGCCGCCCTGGCCGTCGCCTCGTTCGGCTACCTCACCGTGGAGGTCATCAACCACGGGGTGGACGGTCGGCGAGCGTTGGGACGCGCGGCGGGCGTCTTCCTGACGGGCGCGGTGCACGCCTTCCTCATGTCCCTCATCGTGCTCGTCGGCGTGGCCGGCGTGTACGCCGACGCCCCATCGGACGGCCCCGGCCTGCTGCGGCAACTGCACGGGAGCGCGGCGTTCGCCTGGCAGGTACTCACCCTGGCCACCTGCTGGTCGCTGACCGTCGGCGTGTTCTCCCAAATCCTGTGGGACGACCGGCCCATCACCGCGTCCCTGGCCCATCTGACCTGGCGTGACGGAGACCGCTCATGACGTGGATCACCCTTCGACTGACCGTGGCCACCCCCCTCTTCTCCTACGGGGCCAACCAACTGGAGAGCGGGGTGCGGGTGCCCTCCCTGCGCGGCGCCATGCGCTTCTGGTTCCGCGCCCTGGCGGGAAGTGTGGTGGGCAACGACCTGCGGCTTCTGGCCGAGTTGGAGAGCGCCGTCTTCGGCAGCACGGAGCGCTCCTCCCCCGTCAAACTGCGAATCCCCAAACCGCCGGCCCCGGTGAAGAAGCAGCTGAGCAGCGGTCCGTCCGGCCTGAACTACCTTCGGGGGATGGGGCTGGCCGATGGAGCCGATCCGCGCAGTCATGTGGAAGTGCATCGCGCCGGATTCCCGTCCGCCTTCGACCTCATGATCCGTTTCACCGGCTCCGAGGAGGCGTCGAGCCTCGCGCTGGCCTCCCTCTGGCTGACCTGTACCTACGGAGGGCTGGGCAGCCGCGTCCGGCGGGGATTCGGCGGTCTGCGCATCACCGAGGTCGACAAACCCCTGCCGGGGCCGTGGACGCCCGAGACCCTCCGCACGCCGGGGCCGGAGTTCTTCGAGGCTCTCGACCATCTGCCCACCGACGGGCCGCTGACCGGCCACCGGGAGCAACTCGCGGCCCTGCTGGGGGATCCGCGCCGAGTCCTCGATCTCCCCCTCGGGTTGCAGGAACGCCCTTCCTATCCCGTTCTGGGGCTCCACACCAGGGCCTCGCTGCGTCCCGGGGGTGAGTCCTGTATTCCTCTGCTGGAACGGATCGGCACGGAGTGGCGCCACTTCCGCATGGACCGGGAAACCACCGAAGGCCGGCGCCCCGGAGACATCCGCAGCGGGGACAATCGCTACCCTCTGGGAGCACTGGGTCTCCCGGTGGTCTACGACAAAACCACCTCGGTCCGGGTTCGGCAGGGAACCGAGGAACTCCGCCGGGCCTCACCCATCTGGCTCCGCCCGGTCGGCACCGGCTCGAAGATGCAACTGTTCTCCTTCGCCTTTCTCGGCGATTTCCTTCCGCCCGGTCCACGCCCCGTCCTGTGGAAGGATCCCGGGGCGAAAACGGAGCTGGTCATCGAACACCGGGATCTCGTGAAGAGAGCCGAACGGTGGATCTTCACCATGCGTGAGGGCGGCACCTTCGTTCGGGATGACGCCCCGCCCCGTGGGGGCCGGGCTCAGCCCTCCGCCAGGAGGTCGTCCAGGTAGGTGTTGCGGAAGACGCCGTCGGGGTCGTGGTCGGCGACCAGGCGGCGGAAGTCCGGCAGCCGCTCGTAGCGGGCGCCGATCGCGGCCGGGATCAGGCCGCTCACCTTGCCCCAGTGGACACGGGCGTCCAGCGGCAGGAGGCGCTGCTCCATCTCGGCGATGACCGGCACGACGGCCTCGGGGTCCTTGCGCCAGGTGAAGTGGAAGGCGACGGAGTCCCGGCCCCCGGTGGGGCTGAGCCACTGCGCGTCGGCGGCGACGGTGCGGATCTCCGAGATCAGCAGCACCGGGGCCATTCGCTCGCCCAGCTCGCGCAGACGGGCGATGGCCTCGACCGCCTCGGTCCTCGGCACGAAGATCTCGGACTGCAACTCGTCGCCCCGGCTGGGGGTGAACTCGGGCCGGAAGTGCGGCAGTCGCTCGTGCCAGGGGCCGGGCACGCCGTTCTGCACGGTGCAGTGCTCGGCCGGCATACCGGGAACGGGGTGCCAGGGCTTGTCGGCGGGCCGTCCGCCCATCCAGTCGGCGCCGGGATGCGCGCCACCACCGGGTGCGTCGGTGCGCATCTTCAGTACGGCCGTGCCGGTCGTCCCGGCCCAGTCGGTGAAGACGCTGACGCTGCGGGCGACACCGAAGACCTCGTCGAAGCGCTCGACGACGGTGTCCAGCGGCACGTCCTCCTGCACCCACTGCGCGACCTCGAACGTGGGCTCGGTGCGCAACGTCACCTCGGTGACCACGCCGAGGGCGCCGAGGTTGACCACCGCGCCGCCGAACCGCTCGGGGTCCCGCTCACGGCTCAGTTCCACCGGCTCGCCGCCGGGGCCGATCAGGCGGACCGCCGTCACCGAGTCGGCCAGGCCGGGCTGGCGGTCACCCGAACCGTGGGTGCCGGTGGCCACCGAGCCGTAGACGGAGATGTGCGGCAGGGAGGCCATGTTCGCCAGCGCCCGGGCGCGCTCGTGCAGGGCGGCGGCCACCTCGCCGTACAGCATCCCGGCGGAGACGGTCACGGTGGAGGCGGCCTCGTCCGGCTCGAAGACCCGGGGTAGGGCGTCCACGCGCACGAGATCGCCGTCGGTGTCGGCGATCAGGTTGAAGGAGTGCCCGCTGCCGAGTACGCGGACCCGGCGGCCCTCGGCCACCACACGGCGCAGTTCGTCCACCGTTTCCGGGCGGTGCAGCCGGGCGGCGCCGAAGGTCACGTTCCCGGCCCAGTTGCGGGCGACGGCACCGGTGGAGGTCATGCGCGATCCTGTTCGGTTCGGAGCGAATGTGCGGCGGACACCGGTTCGGACCAGGTGGTTTCCGGTGGATGTCCGGCCCCGACTGTAAGCCGAAACGGCTTTTCCCGACAGACCCCACCGGCCCCGGGAGCCCCGGGGCCCGGGAAGCGGAACAGGAGGGCGGAGGGGCGGGCGGCCGGAGAGGGTGGAAAGGCCATCGGATAGGGTCCCGGCGATGTCCGATCCCACCCTGTGGGGATTCACGGCGCTGGTGATCGCCGCGTTGCTCGTCGGCTTCGCCAAGACCGCGATCGGCGGCGTGGCGGCGATCAGCGTGGCAATCTTCGCCGCCATCCTCCCCGCCCGCGAATCCACCGGCGCGCTGCTGCCACTGCTGCTGGTCGGCGACCTTTTCGCCATCCACGCCTACCGCAAGCACGCCGACTGGGGAGTGCTGGTGCGACTCTTCCCCTCGGTGGCGGTGGGGGTCGGCGTGGGCACGGTGTTCATGGCCCTGGTGGACGACACGGTGATGCGACGCACCATCGGGGCGATCCTGCTGGTGATCGTGGGCGTGCACGTCTGGCAGCAGCGTCGGCGCTCACCCGGGGAGTTGCCGCCCGCCCCGCACATCGCCCGCACCACGGCCTTCGGGCTGGCGGCCGGGTTCACCACCATGGTCGCCAACGCGGGCGGGTCGGTGATGGCGCTCTACCTGCTGTCGGCGGGGTTCGCGATGATGGGGTTCCTCGGCACGGGTGCCTGGTTCTTCTTCGCGGTCAACCTCTTCAAACTGCCGTTCAGCGTGGGGCTGGGGTTGATCACCGTGGACTCGCTGATCCTGAACCTGTGGCTGGCCCCGGCCGTGGTGGTCGGCGCGCTGATCGGCAAGGCGGTGATCCACCGCATGGACCAATCCCTTTTCTCCCGCCTGGTCCTCATCTTCACCACCCTCTCCGCCCTCAACCTGCTGCGTTGAGAGCGGAAAAGGGGTGGCACGGCCAATCCCCTCAAAGGGGCGATAAGGATCCCTCGCCGATCTCGCCTACGCCGTGACGATCGCGTTGTTACCCCTCGAAGGGGTGATGAGGACCGCCGACCCCGAGCACGCCGACGACTGCCCCGGCTGGTTGTTACCCCTCAAAGGGGTGATGAGGACGTGGGTGGCGTGACGGTGCACACACCTGTGCTGTGGCAGTTGTTACCCCTCAAAGGGGTGATGAGGACCCTGCTGGCCCACCTCAACAACCTGCTGCCGGTCACGTTGTTACCCCTCAAAGGGGTGATGAGGACCCCATGGTGAAGGTGCTGGTGGGGCCGGGGGTCGGGAGGGTCCACGGGCGGTATTTTTCAGCGGACCTCCGGTTGTGCACGATACCCCGGCGTGTCGCTGAAATCCGGCGGCCGGGCGGGCCGGGGCCCGCCGGTCAGAAGCGCCAACGGGTCTGGCCGTAGGTGCCCTTGGCGAAGCCGAAGGCGGTGGTCGGGGTGACGCGGAAGGCCAGGGCGTCGCCGCCCTCGGCGTGGTGGAGCATCCCGTCGCGGGCGGTGAAGGCCCAGTCGGTTCCGTACTTGGCCAGGTAGGCGTGGGCAATCCGGCGCAGCGCCTCGTCGTCGATGACGCGCTCGGCCGGCCCCTCGATGGTGATGTCCAGGCCGTGGCCGAGGGCGTTGGTACCGGTGGTGAGGACGCAGTGCGGGTTGGTCGCGAGGTTGAGGGCCTTGCGTTCGCCGGGGCCGGTGGTGAAGTGCGGGGCGTCGTCCACCCACACCGACAGCAGCGGGGTGACGTGGGGGCGGCCGTCGGGGCGGACAGTGGAGAGCCAGAAGATCTCGGCAGCCCGCACCGTCTCCAGCGCGGTCGGCCAGGGGGTGGCCGTGGCGCCGGGATCGCTGAAGCCGGGGTGGAGTTCGGTGGTCGGGGTGGTGCCGGGGGTTCCTGACTTCTTCGTCTCCGCCATGTGATTCACCGTAGGGC
>NZ_VKHS01000002.1 GCF_014141525.1 Streptomyces calidiresistens | reverse complement strand
GTCCGGGCCAGGGGCATCAAGCCGGTCATCGCCCGCCGCGGTGTCGAGCACGGCTCCGGGCCGGGTGTCCGTCGGTGGGTGGTCGAGCAGACCATCGCCCTGCTACACGGCTTCCGCCGCCTGCGGAGCCGCTGGGAAATCCGAGACGACATCCACGAAGCCCTCATGCGCCTTGGCTGCGCGCTGATCTGCCGGCGCCGCCTCCGCACCGCATTGCGTTAGGAGTTCTAAGTGCCGGTCGTCGGCAGTCTGGTCGCCTGCAGGGCGCCAGTGCGGGCGCCCTCGGCACGGGCCCCGTCGCGGTCCCTGCAAATGATCTCGACCTCGGAGTAGTCACGAAGCCAGCCGACCAGCGGTTCGGCCTCGCGGCCCGGCAGCACGTCGATGGGTCGCCGCCGTTCCAGATCCACCAAGATCGCCGAGCAGGAGTCGCCTCCGCACATGGCGAATTCGTCAGCCCTCAGCGCCCGGACCTGCCCGACCGGCTCCTTGGGAAGGGCCCGCAGGAGGCATAACAGCGTGTCCTTCGCAACCGGCATCCTCAGAGCCGCCGTGGGCTGGCTCCCCTGCGCCCGGCCAGCGCCACCGCGATCGAGGTCAGCATCTCGCGCAGCAGCAGGGTGAAGCGGACATGAGGACTGGTCAGCCCGGCAACCTGTTCGACGAACGTCACCGCCGTGCAGGCAGAGTTGAGGCACCGGTACCGGCGCACCAGCAATCCGATCATTACCCAGGCGCCACTGGCCGCCGCACCCGACAACCGACGCAGATACCTGCCGTGCACCCGCCCCGAAGGACTGCCGCAGTGCGGGCACAGTCCATCGGCCGCACGCGCGCGGGCATGCAGAGTGATCCCGCCGACCGACCCTCCACCTCGAACGGGACCCTCGATGTGCTGACAGTCCGGCTCGTCGACAACGCCGTCGATGTGCGGAAATTGCCCCCTGCGCACCCTACGACACTACGAGTGGAATCTCAGTAGGCGGCGCAAAAGGCGTCACCCCACCACCGCCCCCAGCCAGAGGTCGAACACTCTCACGAAATCTGACCCACCTGGCTGGATGCGTCCCTCTATGGTTTGTCAGCCCTGGTCGCCCAACCAGCGAGTTCGCGTGCCGTCGGATGCTGATAGAGAATGCGTATGGTCACCGGCAGCGCCAGTGCGGTCCGGAGCCGTGCTGCCACACGAGCGCACATGAACGACGTGGCACCCAGTGCGAAAAGATTGTCATCAGGCTCGACATCGGTGCCGAACAGCCCCCGCCAGACCTTGAGGCAGCGTTCGAGGTAATCCCCATCCGCGCTCGCCGATTCGGCTGTGGAGACGAGGGAAGAGGTGGTGGATGGCACGGGGCCGAGCCGGCTCCCGGCCGAGACCGCGGGATCGTCGAGGTCCTCGAGTACCGCGGTCAGCTCGTCGGCGAAACCCGCCAAATCTTCACGGGTAAAGATGGCCGGATGACCCGAGAGCCGCAACACATTGCCCGTCAGTTCGACCGAAAGCAATCCATGAGCACCGCGGTGAGGGCCGGGATGGAGCACGAGCCCGTTGGGCGACGGTGACATGCGCAGCTGGTCATTGACGGTCAAGAGGCAGTCCGGCATGCCTGGTACGGCACTGCTGGTGAGACGGCCCACCAGATCGGCGGGTGGGGCGCCTCGATCGAGAGAGTCGAGTAGTGCCTCGAAGGATGTGCCGATCTCCGCCTGTACGGTTCGCGCAAATGACCGGGCATGTATGACGGGCAGCGGGCGGATGGCCAGGAGGGCGTCGCCGTCATCCGTCAACGGAACCGTAACGCGGTTGAGCGACCACTGGAAACGGCGTGCCACAGTCACTCGTGTGCAGCCCATCAGCACCGCTATCGGCGTAACTCCGAGCGTCTGCGCGGTTTCATCCAACCTCTGCCGGTCGAGAGTGGTCTGCATGATGGCTGCTGTGCGGTCGTAGACGAAGCGTCGTGCGTCCGATGCCGACCAGGGCGGAGGCAAGAGGTCGATCTGCTTGAGCCACTCTTGGCGGCACGTCTCGGATACCTCAGCGACCGGTGTCCGGGCGAACGCGCTGACGCGTCGTTGGGCCACCGTATCTTCGGGCGCTGCCCGAGCGAGTTCCAGAAATTCGTCGATCAGTGCAGCCAGTCCCGACCCGTCGACGATCGCGTGATGGACGCGAAAGAACAGCCACATGCTCGCGCGCGCAGGGCTGAGCACGAGGGAGAAGAGCGCATTCCCGGACGCCTGGTCGGCAGCCATTGCCAGCTGGTCGAAGGTCCGATTCGGAGATTGGTCGGGGTCGAGCCGCACCACCGAGAGCACTCTGTCCGTAGCGACCGCCTCATCCCGGCGCCAGCGAACCCGTCCATCCTGTATGGCTACTTTTGCTACGAGCTCCGGGTAGCGGCCGGCGAGAGCCGCCACGGCGGCACGCACGTTGTCAACGGTGATGCCGACGGCCTCGGCCCGTACCTCGAGCATGTATCCCGAAGGCGGTGCGATCTGGGCGGCGAGCAGCATCTGCGCGACCACTTCGGGAGGGTCGCTCCACTCGTCAGCGGCGAATACATGGGTAGGCGTGGTTGTATGTTCCATCAATCCTCACGCTTCCAAGGGCAGAGTGTTGACGAAGACGTTCGCATATCGGTATTCGCCTTCGATGAGGCTGGCCACAACCGCATAGTGCTCGGCAGCCTGTACGTGCTCGCCGAGACGGAAGCGCCACCTCTCTCGCTGAGTGCCGCGTGGGCCGACGGATACAGGTCGTGATCGCCCCTGCGGCAGGTCACCGATTTCTCCGGCGACAAAGGCGAAGCCGGCATGTCCGTGGATCGGCCAGTCCCGCTCGCCGATCAGAGTGCACGTGAGCTCGCTGTCCCGCAGCCTCGGTGCATAGACGACATGGTCGGCGGTCACCTCGTAATCGGAGGATGCCGATGTGGACGAGGAGAGCTCTCCACACCGCGAGCAAAGTACGGTGAAGATAGTCAAGTCCACGGGCAGACGATGGGCGAGTTCGACTCTGACAGCGGACTCGCGACGGCATGCAGGGCAGATGACCGGCGTACTGGACACCTGCCGGAACGCGCGTGCGTTGGCGCCCAAGAACTCCCACCAGGTGCCGTGGATCTCACGCACGAGCTCGTGAACTGTGGCGGCCTGGATCTCATCGATGCTCTGCTGTACCTCGCGCAGCGTGTCGAGCTGTCGGCTTCCACGCGCGAGCAGGCTTCGGCGAATAGCACGCTCCGCCTCGCCGAGACGACGTTCGTCAATGGGCAGGTCCAGGGACAGCAGAGAACGCAGTCTGCCCAAGATCACCTGCTGCGTGCGCAACTCCTTGTCGACGGACTCCGCTTCCTGGACAGTCGAGTGGCGCCGTTGAGCCGATCGTGCTGCGGAAAGGTCGACCGGCAACGACGGATCGCCCAGAAGCCCGAACCGGGTGAATTCCCTGTTCGCTTCACACGCCGCGTTGAGACCCTCCACCGCCTCACCCAAACGTGCTCCTCCATGGATCGCGCCCGCCAGTTCGTCGAAGAGCGGCCTCTGAGCAATGTGAAATCCCACGATGCCGACGACGGCGACAGTCGTGCCCTCCAGGAAACCCAGCGCGACGCCGACCGACAGTGGGTGCGCGTTGTTGCCGACCGAGATCGAGTCGCAGGACTGCAAAAACGCGAGCTGTACGTCCATGGACGATGCAGCGATCCGGTCCTCATCTTCCAATTCCTGACGCCAGCAACCTTCACCGCGCAGGCACGACGGCATCCTTGTGCGCGCGGCGAGGTCGGCACCCACCGGCGGTGCGGCGGTTCCCCTGCCGCAGACGAGTCCATCAACCAGCGTCAGGCAGCACTCGCGTCCATGAGTGAGCACCTGAAGGGCCTTGCGAGGACGTTGCAGCAAAGGGCGCAACTCATCCAGTGCCACAGCATCAGCCTGGTCCGCGCCAACCGCCCTGGGATGGATCAGCGCTATGTCATCTGCCGCTGCCCTGCTGCTCAGTGTGAGTGTGCGGTAGATCAGGCAGGACAGCGACTCCTGCGTTCGGCTCGTCACGAGACCGAAGCGAGGATGCCGGATACCGGGCCAGTCGCCGAGACGCGCGGCGTCGGCTGCGGTCGCGACCAGAGCGACGGGAACCGCCGCGAAATCATCGAGAACACCGTACAGGCCGGCCGGGTCGACGCGGTGATGCGGACGCGAGGTCGCGCTCGCCAGCATCCCTGCCGCAGCATGGGCCACCGGGTCGCCCAGGGAAACGACCACCCCGGGCCAGGAAGTGCCGATCACTTCCGGCAACTCTGCGCCCTCGGATCGCAGCACGTTCTCGTAACGTGTGAGTGAGGGCCCGGTCATGACCGGGAAGGCAAAGCCGGGCTGCCATGACGCGGCCAACCGTGCGTAGCCGAGGGCATCCTCGCAGCGGGCAACGGCTTTCGAATCCGACATCGTCTCCCCTAATCGTGCTAGTGCAAGCCCTCGCCGCGCAGGGCGGTGTCATTGGGAGTTCGTGTACAATTTTCTTTCGAGCGCACGGCAATCTGCTGCCTGCAGGACATCCCGGACTCTCACCCGGATCCCCAATTCGGCCTCGATCGCAGCCACGAGCCGCATCGCAGCCAGAGATTCCCCGCCTGCCTTGATGAAACTGACCTGCAGAGGTGCCTCCGGGCTGAGCACCCGTCTCCACAGTGATGCCAGAACGCCTTGTTCCTCAGCGGAAGAAGCGCCCGCACCTTCCGAGATGACGATGGACTGCCCGCCGGACTCGGTCCCGCCCTCGCTTGTACTGCTTTCCTTCGAGAGGTGGGAAGCGAGCAGCGAGCGAACAGTTCCGTAATCGACCTTCCCATGAGCGTTGACGGGAAGGCGCTCAACGACCATGACCTCGTCGGGCAGCATGTAGTCGGGAAGAAGAAGCGCCATGGCCTCGCGTATGACGCCCCGCGCCGAACGTCCCCCCGTCCACTCCTGGTTCGTCACCATCGCCAAGCCGAGACATAGGTCTCCAGCGGGGTTCCGGACACCGACTGCGGCCGCCGAACCAACGCCGGGGACTGCTCTGGCCGCACGCTCCACCTCTTCAGGCGAGACACGATAACCGCGTATCTTGAGTTCGTTGTCGGCCCTACCAAGAAAATCGATACGCCCGTTCTGCCTGATCCGTACGAGATCACCGGTCGGATAGACCGGGGAGTTCACCCCATCCACGCGAACCATGTCACGAAGCCTGCCTCCGCACGGAACGCCCGCGATTCCCAGAATGCCGGGACGGCCGAAGGGAACGAGGGTCCCATCGTCATCGAGAACGCATAGCGTAGCGCCTCCAATGGGAGCGCCCAGCTGAGGCAGATCGTGCTCGGATTCATGTCCCCTTACTTCATGGTAGGTAACTGAAATGGAGCATTCAGCAGGGCCGTAAGCGCTGAGCAAGCTGACGGTGCCGTGATGCTGACGGACGAATCTGGAGGCCTGAGCCACGTCGTAAGCTTCTCCGCCGATCACGACGGCTCTTACGCTGCCCGGCAACCTCTCGTCGCGCTGCTCCAGATGATCGGCTAGAACAGCCCACAACGCCGTCGGAAGGTCCAGCACCGTGGCCTGATGCGCTTCGACTTGTCGCAGCATCCCCGGGATGCCATCGGACAGGTCCAGCAGGAGAAGCGTCCCTCCGAGCGAGAGGATGGGAATCGCCTCTTCGAAGAATGCGTCGAAGAGGAGGGAGTTGGAACCGGCGACCACATCGCTTGAGGTCAACTGCAGCCGGTTGATGAGTGCACCGACATACGCGGACAAGACCCGGCGGCCGACTGAGATCCGTTTCGGCTGACCCGTGGTGCCGCTGGTGCTCACCACGTAGGCGTCGCCGGGTTGCAGCGCGAGGTCGTGGGCGGTACGCAGGCGGGTCAGCTTTCCGTCCGATGACCAGCGGAAATGAGCAGAGTCCAGTATCGACGACAATCGTGCTGCCGGAGCGAGGGGGTCGACCGGCATGAAGACGACACCCTGCTCAAGGCATGCGGCCAGTCGGCTGCAATAGGCCGCATCACGCCCGATGTCGACGGCCACCACTTCTCCGGTCGCTGCTCCGGCAACGTTCAACTCGCGTATTGCGGAACTCAGCAGGAGGGCGAAGTGCTCCTGCGTCGCGTAGGACTCCATCGCGATGACAGCAGGGGCTGAAGAGCGGCGAGGTTCGATCCTCATGTGGTGGTACTGAGGGGGTGGGCCTACGATGACGGCAGGATTGGAGGAAGGCCAGCGCCACTCCTCCGTTATCGTACCGTTCCTGATCTCACAGGCCAGCCGGGACATGCCCTGACGGAACATGTCTGCCAACATCCGCACCGTTTCCACCTGGTACAAGGAGGTGTCGAACTCCCATACCAGGCGGACGGATCCATCGGGAGCCATAGGGTCGGCGCCCGCCTGCTTGGGGAGAACCAGAACGTCCAATGGACACTTGGTCGTGCCGTTCTGCCGGTACTCGAGAAGCGCCGTTCCATGACCCGGTATGTGCGTGTCCCGTAGCGGTGCGTTGTGCGCGCTGAACATGCACCGGTAGAGCGAAGTGCGTCGCTCTACCTCTGCTTGGCGAACTGCTTCCAGGATCGTGTCATAGGGGATCAGTTCGTAGTCCAGAGCATCGCGCAGCGCGACTCTGACCCGGTGGAGGAAGGCGGGGAATGCGGCGGACCACTCGGAACGTACGGCCACGGTGTTGACGAACATGCCCAGGGTGGATTCGAAACCCGACGGACGGGCGCTAACCGCCGACCCGATGACGAGGTCCTCTTCACCTGAGATTTCGTGTAGTGTGCAGAGGAAAGCGGCCATCAAGAGTTCGAAGCCGGTGGCACCTTGTCGCGTAGCCCACGCCTGTAGGTCTTCCCACTCCTGACCTTCTATGACGATGTCGATGGAGTCCGCCGGCGCCGGGGCGAGGTCCACGGATGAGGTTTCGAAGTCGAACGGTGGAGCCACCGGAAGCTGTGGAGCGTCAGCGAGCCGAGCGAGATAGGTGGCCAGTTGCGGTGACCCCGGAAGGGCTTCGACCCGCGTGACCTCATCTGCGACGTAGTGACTGTACTCGAGGCCCCGGGCTTTCCAGGAGCTCGAATCGGGCCTGGACAGGGCACGCACGAAGTCCTTCAACAGAAGAGTCAGAGACCATCCATCGTGGATAAGGTGATGTTCCACCTGGCTCAGTACCTGCTCGTCATCGGATATGCGGAAGAGACGCCAGGAAACCAGCCGGCCCTTCTCCAGGTCCCAATCAATCCGACCATGTTCACGGAGCAATGTGTCGAGTGCGGCAGGCCGGCCGCCGGCCGTGCGGTCGGCGCGGCGAAGATCCACGAGCTCCAGCTCCGGAACCCATGGAGTGCCGATGACGACTCGCCAGCCTTCGGCACCAGGGCGATAAGTGGAGCGAAGGACGGGATGAGCCGCCACCACGACAGCGAGAGCCGCCGAGATCTCCTGTTCCGTGAGCGAACCGGGCAAGTGGATGGCGACCTGATTCTGGTACGCGGGCACGGAAGGTGCCGACGCGATCTCGTAGAGAGCGCGTGCCTGCGCATGGGAGACGGGGAATTCCTGGTCCGAGGTGATGAGGGGCGATGGCCCGCCGGCCACCCGCATACCGCCGACGATCATGTCCGCAAGCTCGCCGACGCTGGTCGACCCCAGAATTTCACTGACCCGGACAATGCTGCCGAGCTCCAGCTCGATCCTGCTCCGGAGATAGGCCGCCGCCAGTGAATGACCGCCGACGTCAAGGAATGAGTCGTCGATGTTCACCCGCTGGTCAGCGACTACGTCGCGAATCATGTCGAGAACCCGCGCCCGTGCCACGTCGGCAGCTTGACCGGGAGCATCGTCTCGGGCCGTAGGGGCCAGCGTCCTCGGCTGACGCTGCGCGGAACCACCGGTGATCTGTTGGGCCAGAGCGTCCCGATCCACCTTTCCGGTGGGTCCGACAGGCAGCGAGGGGAGCATGAGAATGTGATTGGGAAGCATATAGGGGGGCAATGAGGCTGCCATCTCCCTACGCAGAGCAACCGTCGTCAGAGCCTTGCCCGGTGCATACACCACGGCGGTGGCGAGCTCCTTGCCGTCAGCCCCCTCGACCGCCAGAACAGCGGAGTCCGCCACCGCTTCTATTCTGTTCAGCGTTGCCTGGACGTCGCCCAGCTCGATGCGGTAACCACGAATCTTGACCTGGTCGTCAAGGCGCCCGAGGAACTGCATCGTACCGTGGGTGGTCCAGCGTGCGCGATCACCGGTGAAATACATGCGAGATGCGGGGTCTGATGCGAACGGATCGGGCATGAATCGTGCTTCGGTCAGCTCGCTGTCTCCGGCATACCCCATGGCCACCGGCACGCCGGCAATGTACAAGTCACCCGGCTGACCAATGACACATGGGGTGCGATCGCTATTAAGGATGTAATAGCGGGCGTTCTGGATGGGTCGCCCATACGGAATGCTTGGCCAGTCGGCGGCCACCTCCCCGACATCGAAATAGTTCGACCAGACGGTCGCTTCTGTTGCTCCCCCGAGTGCGACGACATGGGCGGCGGGGAACCGTCGGCGGATGTCATCCGGGAGAGCGAGCGGCACCCAGTCCCCGCTGAGGAAGACCAGGCGCAGGCTGGGGTTCTGAGATGGTTGACGGCCCGCGGCGACGGCCATTACTTGACTGAGTGCAGCAGGAGCCGAATCCCAGAAAGTGATCTTCTCTTTATCGAGGATGTCCAGAACGCGATCCGGATCCGCTATCTCGTCCGGACTGATAATGCGAATCGTGCCGCCTGCGGCGAGAATCCCGAAGATGTCGTATACGGAGAGGTCGAAGGTGAAGGCTGTAACGAGCAGCAGCCGGTCCTCCGGACAGATCGAATAGGTTCTGTTGACCCATTCGATAAGGTTCACGACGCTCCGGTGGCATACCTGCACCCCTTTAGGGCGGCCAGTCGACCCTGACGTGAAGATCACGTAGGCCGGATCGCTCGAGGATGTGCGGCAAATTTCGCGGACCTCATGGAGTCGCTCGATGGCCGTCCATGTCAGAACCCTGGGCTTCGGCTCATGGGCCGGAGCGTGGGAGGAGGCGGGCGCTCGGCGGATCACCACGTCGTATCGTCCGGCGAGTGAGCCGTGCCAGTGGTCGCCGCTCCTCGCCACGATCTCTACGTCGACCGGAATCGCCGTCTCCGAGGTGAGGTGCTCAAACCAGGAACGCGGCAGTCTCAGGTGGCCTGCTCCGGTCTCGCTTTCCGTGTCGATCACATCGGCGATGATGACGGCTCCGCCTTCGACAACCAGGCCGATCGCGTCGAGTATGGCCTTCCGGGTGTAATCAGGGCCAGGATAGAACTGCGTGACGCTGGACATGAGGACAGCATCGAACCGCCGTTCACCGGCGATTTCCCTGATATCGTGCGCGAATCCCGAGAAGAAGTGCGTGATGGCAGGCGAGCCGGACATCGCGCTCCGGCAGCGTTCTATCGCGACCGGCGACGGGTCCACCCCGAAATATTCGGCCACCAGTCCGCCGAGCTCTGCTGCGAGCAGCCCAGATCCGCAGCCGATCTCCAGGAGGGAGCGCGGATTTCCGGCTGAAGCCACCAGATCGCGCACGTGCTCCAGGTAAACGGTGACGTCCCCGCGCTCAAAGCCTTCTTCGCTCCGGCCCTGGTTGAATCCGGCTGCGCGTAGCGGGTCCTCATCCGCAGCGATCTCATCCCAGAGAAGGCGCGTGCTCGACTCTTCCAGGTGGTCGACAGGATGCCGGGCGGCGTCCAGGCACATCAGGCGCGTGTCCTGGCCGGCGATCCATACCGACTCCTCCGCCAGGCGTGCATGCCTCCGACTGGTCATGATCCAGTTGATTTGGAGTTGTGCTATTGGTTCCGCCACGCGTGATGCGGGCCACCGAGGATCGAGAGGCACATAGGCCGCACCGGAGCGCGTGACGCCCAGGATCGCAACGATGGCCGTGACCGAATGCTCAACGAGGACACCGACGTAGTGACCGGGGCCAAGCCCTTCCGCGGTGAGCGTATTGCTGAGCTGCTGAGCTCGCGACCATAGCTGCCCGAAGGTAGTACGGGCACCGTCGCTGGTTTCGATTGCGATGGCTTCGGGGTCTGCTTCGACAGCCCTCTCGATCAGATCAGGCAGAGTGGCCAGATCGTCGAAAGGAACCGCTGTGGCATTCCATTCCCCCGGAACGGCATCCCCGTCGTTCAGATCCCACTGCCACTGCGCGGCGGGGCTTTTATCGTTGGCGTCAGTCACTTGCGCAGCCTCTCTCGATATGTCAAACGACCAACCAGAGCGGCGACGTCGTGGGAACCGACGGCGAACCGCCTGCATGGAGTCCTGGAAGACCATGGGCCGCGATCGGCGTCAGAACCTGGGGCGGAGGGTCCGTGCCGGATCATGTCAGCTCGCTGAGCCGGGCTCCTGTTTCTGCTCGACGCCATTTCCCAGGCCCAGTTTCCGCATCGTGGCGGCTGTGTCGGTGCAAGAAACGCCGTTACCGTCCGCGAACCAGGCGATGACGCGCTCTTGAATCTCTGGACTCTTCTCCTGGCTAAACTTGAACATCGCCTCAACCTTCTCCACGTGGAAGGAGAATGCGCCGACACCGGGGGCGAGCGAGCTGTGGTAGTCATACGAGGCTTCGAAGTCAAAGCCTGAGCCGAATCGACTTTCCAGCGTTCGTGCTGTCGTCGTCACCACGGACAGAGCCTCGTCGAGGCTCGCAGCGAGCGTCACCGTCCCGTGTATGTGTACGGTGACGAAATCCCATGTCGGTGCGGCCACGTCGGTGTTGTACAGGGTGGGTGAGACATAGCCACCGGGTCCCATGAAGATCAGTTTTGCGGCGGTTCCGTTGGCCAGTGTCGCCCAATGCGGGTTCGCCCGGTCCATGTGCCCCAGCAGGCTGGTACCGGTGAGCTGATCGTTGCCGGATGCCGACCGCCGGACGATGGGCACTTGAGTTGCCTCGGGAACCGTCTTCCCATTGCTAATGAGAAGGGCGAGCGGATGCCGGTCGACGATCTCGACCGTCCAACTCTCCTCGTCTACCCGGTATATTGGGGGAATCAGCATCCGCCTACCTCCACCTGGCCCGCCGCGGACTCACGGTTTTTCATCACACCAGCTCCTTGGTCAGAACCTCAGCGAGCTCGCCAGCGCGGACGGCCGTAAGCGACAGAAGGGTTTCGGACAGGCCGTGCGAATTTTCTCCAGAGCCGAGAACGTAAATGCCGCATTTTACGGACTCGTGGGTCACCACCCGGCGGTTGCGGTCAAGGAGCAGACGGCCCTGGCCGTCCCGTCGGCAGCGGGGGAGAAGGTCGCCCAGCAGAGGTCCCGGATCGGCTCGCAGGTAACCGGTGGCGCAGACCAACGCATCAGCCTCGATCGTGGTAGTGCTCCCATCGGGCAGGAACTCGATCACCACGCGCAGGCGGTCCCCGGAGGGGGCGGCCTCGACCAGTCGCGAGATCTTATGGAAGTGGAGGCGACGCCGCCCGGTGACCGATTCGAGATATGAGGTTCGGAACAGCCGGCGGATGAGATCTTCGTCCACGACCGAGTAATTAGTATTCGCATGATAGGCGTGCAA
Source organism: Streptomyces calidiresistens (assembly GCF_014141525.1). Classification (GTDB taxonomy): domain Bacteria; phylum Actinomycetota; class Actinomycetes; order Streptomycetales; family Streptomycetaceae; genus Streptomyces; species Streptomyces calidiresistens. The sequence goes on along the minus strand of NZ_VKHS01000002.1, from coordinate 30,820 downwards.
TGACTGCCGCACGTTCTCGGAAGCCGCGAAATGATGGTCGACAGCCTCGGGGTTGAAGATCGCGTTCGCGAAGGCGCTGTCGTCCGCGACGCTGTAGCCATATCGGGAGTGCACGGAATGCACTTGGGCGTCTGGGAACTCACGGTGCAGATAGTCGACTGCTTCGGCGGCGCTCTGACCGGAGCCGAGGACCACGAATGACGACGGTTCCTTGGCGGCGATGGCCTGCGCGCCGTCAAGAAGCCTGGAGGAATGCCAGATCCGTTCGGACTCCGGTAGACCTTCCGGCATCCGCGGCCGCCCGCCCACTGCGATCACCACGTTACGGGCCCGGTGAGTCCGCAGCGTTCCATCACGACCGCCTACCCGCACGGAGACGTCCACGGCTTCGACATCACCCGGCCCCGTGGCCGAGTTGATCCCGACCACCTCGGACTGGTAGGAGACACGGTTCTCGAATTGCCCGGCAGCCCATGCCAAGTACTCGTGGAACTCGGTCCGCAAGGGGAAGAACGTCTTGGTGTTGGCGAAGTCGACGACCCTGCCATACGTGTGCAGGAACGACAGAAACGAGAATCGACTGGTCGGATTGCGCATGGTGACCAGATCTTTCAGGAAGGACACCTGCATCGTCGCCCCCTCGATCAGCATGCCACGATGCCAGCCGAAGCGCTCTTGGGCTTCGAAGAATCGCGCTGTGACCGCTTTATCGGCTGAGTCCATCTCGTCCAGGGCGATGGCCAGCGCGAGGTTGGCGGGTCCAAATCCGACTCCGGCGACATCGAGCACTGCGTCGGCGTCCATGCTCCTGTTCCCGTAACTCTGGCTCATTGTTTATCCAATCCGGTCAGCGAACAGAGGGAACATGGTCGGCCTGGCGGGTCCCATGGCCACGAGTCACGAGTCTGCGGCGAGGCCGAGGAACGGCATCCTCGCAGGTCAGCCGCCTCGTTCGCTGTCTAAATTTATAGCCATTGCGGCTGATCCGGTCGCCCCTGACAAGCAGCGGAGGAAGCTGTGGTCCTGCTGCGAATGTGCATGAATGAAGAAAACAGCGGGATGGCCAGTCGATCACGCTGAGAATACGTGATTGCCGATGCAGTAACTGTCGAATCGATGTTTGCCGCAAACGAATCAACGGCAGCCTGCAGTCCAATTAAATGAGCTTCGCGTGTGGCCGCGAGCCACTGATCAAGTTATCCGTCGACGTCCGCCACCAGTACTGACATCGGTCAGGGCACAGCGCAGGGCTGTTCGAGAGTCCTAACGAGCTCGTGCATGGTTGGCGGTGAGGCGTCGAGGGCTGCGGCGGGGCTCGATGTTCACGTCTGCCGTGCCGACGTCAGGTCCGCGGTCCGCTGGTGGGACAGCAGTCCGGCGACAGCTTGGACGGTGTCGCTGATGTGGTCGCGGCGGCCGAGGTGGCGGGCCAGGACCCCCAGTTCTTCAAATGGGCAATGCCGTGCTCGACCCGGATCCGCATCGAGGAGTGCGCCTTGCGCTGCCGCTGGCACATCTCCTCGTACCAGTCCGGGGCGTTCATCTTGAACTTGCGGTGGGATGGTGTCACCACCCGGCCGCCGCTCTGCGCCCCCAGACCCTGGTAGCCGGCATCGGCGAGGATTTCCACCGCGGGGCCGTCGGCCAGAAGCTTGACCGGCCCCAACTGACGGGCGTGGGTGATGTCCGCGCAGCTTCCGGGCCTGGCCGGGCTGCAGAACAGCATCCGGCCGTCCGAGTCGGTGAGCACCATGGTTTTGACGGCGTTCTGCTTGCTCTTCCCGGAGATGAACCTGTCCCTGTCCTTGTGCCCCGCTGCCGGGCGTCGGACCCGGAGCGCCGGATAGGCGGTGGGCGTCCGCTCCTCGATGGCAGCGGGGTCAACCTCCCGGGCCCTGCGATCGGGCCGCTGGAACGACAACCCCATCCGATCCATCAACTTGCACAATCCGCCGTGGGAGAACCGCACCCCGAAATGCCGGTGGAGGAATTCGTTGACTTTCCTCGTCGTCCACAGCGTTCCACCGAGACCGAGCTGCTCGGGGCGATAGCCGATGATGGCCTGCCGGACGGCGGCCTCCTCGCTCTCCGGCAGGAAACCACACGAGCCGACCTTCCGGCCGGGTTTTCCGGACCGCAACGCCTCCGCTCCGCCACCATCACGACGCGGCCCTCCACCGACCGATCGACTTGGTCGACACCCCGAAGACCCTCGCCGCCTCGACCACCGGTAACCCCGCGTCGATCGCAGCCATCACCCGCATCCGCACAGCCTCCTGCTGAGCAGGCGAAAGCCTCCGCATGTCCCCGGTCAAGTCATCACCCATGCCACACCAACGAACGAGACACCAAAAAGTGACGGATCAATACGACTCAGGAAACCAGGGGATTGACAGGAATGGGATCGCCCAAATAGGTGAAGAACAGCGGGTTCCCCGTATAGGGCCGACGGCCCTGTGCGGTGAGGACGTTGTCCGTGACGATCAAGTCTCCCGCCTGCCATCGGACGGCTGCGGACGTTTTGGCATAGGCGTCTTGGATGGCGGACACCTCATCCTCGGTCAGCGGAGAACCGTCGCCGTAACCGGTCTCCATCGGGATGTCCGGCCCGAATGCCCGCCGCAGAACCGCCAGGGCTCTCGGCTCTACGCTCGCAGAGTTGAAGAACGCCACCTGATTGAACCAGCACTCCTCGCCCGTCTGCGGGTGCACCACTGTCGCCCGCCGCCGGCGGACCGTGCGCAGTCCGCCGTTGGACACCCGACCGTGATCGATTCCAATCTGCGGTAGCAGCTCGATCAACGCGTCGTGGGAGTCGACGCCAAAAGCCTCACGCCACTTCATGCCGAACTCTTCGCGGAACACTCGCGTCAGCGTCCAGCCCAGTTCCTGGAAACGGCGCACGAGTTCGTCAGGTAGGTGGTGCAGCAGTTCGCGCGAGTCGGAGAGGCAGGCCTCTCCGCCCGTTTCGGGCGGGCGCGCACACGCGGTCAGAGCGATACTGGGGACAACCGCGCTGAACGTCTCCTCCTGGTAAGGGCACAGTTCGCGGTCAGCCGGCCACTCGATCGGCGAAGCAACTCCGTCACCGTAAGCGGTGCGCTGACCGAACAGCTCCGTCGCCTGATACGGTTGCACGCCGAGGAATTTTCTGACGATCGTCAGATCGCCGGGTTCGCGGATGGGCAGGCCACGAATCAGGGCCGCGCCCCGCGTCCGAACCGTGCTGCGGATATGGTCGGCCGCGTCCAGCAACCAGTCGAACGCTGATTCTTTAGGGCTCGGGATGGTCGGGGGCATCATGTGACTCCGTAAGTTGTAAGGCGGCCCGGGAGGGGTGGATGCGGCTGATGGCGGCGTGCCGTTTGTGGCTTCCCCAGAGCGGCCGTCCGGCTCTCCGGGGTGTCCTGGTTGCTGATTGAGATGTGCGCGCCTTGTGCGGTCGCTGATTAAGGAGCGGACAGCAGGGTGTTCCTCGGGCCGACGGCATGCCCTGCGGAATGAGGACAGGGCTGGCGCAATGTCGAGTTCCTCAGCAAAGTCGCAGCTCAGTGGGTACGCCGAAGAGGTTCGGGGTGTCTTGTGGGGGGACAGGGCGATGCGGCGCTCTGCGTCCGCGAGGAAACCACCCATGGTGCGGAGGTAGTTCATGGCCACCGATCGCAACGTCGAGGCATTCTGCGGTCCGTGGCCAGTACGGATGCGCGAGGCGTCCTCGCCGAACGTCACATCCCGCACATGATGGATCTTGTTCTCCACACCCCAGTGGCCCCTCGCGTACCGCCCGAGCATCTCCGGGGCCGCCTCGGACACCGACAGGTCGGTGATCAGGGGGACCGTCTCTCTCCCCCCGCCTGCCGCCCGGTCGATGCAGTGCCGGGTGACTCAGGCAACCTACCCGAGGTAGGGAAACGCCGAAAATGTCCACGTCACCGCCTGCACCACCCGCGTCTCCAGCCTGCCAAGACCTACCTCGCTCTTCCTGTGCCGGGCACTCACCCCGTTCCCCGGGATCGACCTGCACGCCTCCCACAACGCCGACTGATTCCGCTTCACCACCAGCACGCAAAGCGCACCCATCAACTCCACCAGGAGCTTCGCCGTCTCCACCTGCGCGTGCAACGCGTCCGCCGTGACCACCACCCCACGCAGATCCAGCACCGATAACAACGGAGCCGGCGCGGGTATCTCGTTTCTCCTCCCCGCCATCCGCTGCGTGACCAGCGCCCAGTCCTGCGCCACCACACCGATCACCGCCACCGTGACGGACCCCGCCGCTCCGAGACCCGCGCAGCACCTTTCCGTCCACCGTCACCGTCCCCAGGTCGAGGCCACCCCAGCCGCGATCGGGCACCGCGGCTGGGCAAGACCGACGGCCTGGCTGACAGACCGCAGCGTGCGCGGCACCGACGCGGTCGCCGCGACTGCATTGGAAGTAGCCCAGGCCCAGCAGACCGGACTGCCCGGCAAGGACATCGCCGGGCAGATCGTCGCCGACCGGGCCGCGCAGCTCGTGGCCTTGGACGACCGGCTGAAGCGGATCGACAAGCAGATCCGCGAGACGTTCCGCAGCCACCCGTAGGCGGAGATCATCGAGTCCCTGCCCGGCGTGGGCCCGATACCCGGCGTCGAATTCGTCGTCGCAGCAGGCGACCTGTCGGCCTACGCCGATGCCGGCCACCTGGCGTCGGCGGCCGGGCCGGGGTCCGTCCCACGCGACTCCGGATGGCGGACCGGCAACCTGCACCGGCCTAAGCGCTCCAGCCGCCGCCTGCGCCGGGTGTTCTACTTGTCCGCGCGGACCAGTATCACCCGCGAGGGGCCGAACCGGGACTTCTACCTCAAGAAGCGCGGCGAGGGCTGCAAACACGTCCAAGCCGTCATCGCTCTTGCCCGCCGATGCGCGAGCATTCCGTGGGCGCTGCTGTGTGACGGACGGATCTTCACCTCCGCCCCACCAGTCACGCAGGCGACTTGGCTTCGTCACTGGGACCCCTCGGTCGCGAATCGGCATCGAAATCGGCAGGTTGAGAGCTTGATCATCGGAATCACTACGAAGACCGACGACTCTATCAACACCGGAAAGGAAAGTGCCCTGGTAGATGTCAGTACGGCCATGCGTGACCGAATCCTGAGAGAGCAGCTTGTCCAGGTGGGGATCTTATTGGAGTTGATAGTCTCTTCACCTGCGCTGAGCGCCTTCTACCGCGACTCGCTTCTGGAAGCACCGTCGCGCTCGGCGTACGCCACCGCAAGCGCGATGCGTTCCAGTCCGAAGGCGACACAGGCGCTGTGTGCCGGACTGCCGTCCGGCAACTCTATTCCGAAGATATCCCCGAAGTGGTCCTTGTGGCAGTTGGCTGAAGCCACGGCCTGCCTCAGGCCGTCGGCCACCGGGGCCACCAGTTCGAACTTGAGTTCTTGGGCACGCTGGTTGACTGAGAGCAACTTCGCTCCAGGGCCGAAGAACGGGTCGGTGGCCGTCTCCGTGACGACATCGAGTCCCAGGCTGGTCAGCCAGTCCGCGACCCGCTGCCGCCAGCGATCGCGAAACTCGACGCAGGCGTCCGGTGTGCCGATGAATACCAGCTCACGCATGCGGAAGGACCGGAACCGTCCTGGCTCGGTGGTCGCCTCGTGCCGGTAACAGCTCGCCTCCACGGCGAAGCGCGCCGGTGCGGTCAGCGTCGTACCCCCCAGGAGCGGGTAGATGTGATAGCACGCCGCGGGCGTGAGCACCACGTCGGCTATTTCCTGGCGATCGTGCCACGTGCCGCCTGAGACTGCCTCAGCCCGCCGGGTCAGCCATTCGCTCGCGTCGCCGCCGAAGTTGTGCACAGAGCCGAGCAGATGTGGGAACTCGCGCACGTACCCGGACCGCTCGACGACGTCACGGGGGAGCACCGGAGGCGCGGTGAGCACCGTCAGATCCTCGGCTGCGGCCAGGTCATCGATATCCGTGCGCAGGCGTGCCAGCACCGACTCGAACTGTGCCGGAAAAAGAGCCACTCCAGGCGCAGCGGTCTGCAGCGGAAGAGCCTGTCGTACACCGTTGATCATCAACTTTTCCTAATCAGTTCTGGGATTCGGCCGTCCGGCAGACTCCGGGTGGCAGCCGTCAGCAGGTGAGCACTCTGGTTTCCTGGACTCGCGAGCTCTGACGAAAGACCTTGCCCTTGCCGTTCGGCCCGGAGAGTTGATCGCTGATGGGATGTCGTGCCGGCGGCACCTGGGCGTGAGCACTGCTTGATTAGGTCGCTGATGGTTTTCCAGCAGGCTGCTGAAGATGATCGGCATTGAGAGCGGGAGGACCGTTGCGACTGTTTGTGGGGGACGACTGGGCCGAGGCTGGGGGCCTGTCCACGAGAGCCAGGTTCACTGCACGGGGGTACCCAGGTAACCGGGGAATCGCCCCTCCGGATCACGGAAGGCCCGGATCCGCTGCAGCCTGGACCAGGCTGCAGCGGACAGGATTCTGTCCGGGCGGACGGTGAAGTCGCTGTCACCGAGATAACAGCCGTCCGAGTACGCCGACAACCTGTTCATGGCTGAGTCCAACCAGGAACGGCACTTCTCGTCGTCGGCCGGGCCGCGGCCGGCCACGTACGCGGCGAAATACAGGTCGGGGCGAAGCGAGACAGCCATGTCCGGCAACGCTCGTGACGCCTGCGGGCTGAAGTCGCTGAGAATCACCGACGATTGGGGCGTGGGCAGGTCGGTGAATGCCGCCACCAACGCCGGCACCAGATCTGATGCCTCCTCGACGAGGTAAACGTTGTCGACGAAGTAGTGTAGGCCCGCGGGGCTGCCGGCTGACTGCTCGGCGAACAACGCGCTCATGTCCGTCGGCTGAGCAGCCGTGGACTTCAGCGCTCTGCCGGCCACTGGGCACGTCTCCAGTGGGGCCAGCGCGGACGGGCCGCCGTCGAAGGACACCCCATCGATGATCACTACAGGAGAGTCGGAGCCGGGCGGAGTGGCTCCGATAGCGAGGAACGACACCGACGGATCCACGTCGCGCCGTACGGAGTGGAACCAGGTCAGCACCTCGCTCGCCACCTCAGCCGGGTAGACGTAAGTGGATCGGATCAGACTCCGGTGGCGGGGACGAGTGCGCAGCCGTAATTCGGTGACCACGCCGAAGAATCCGGGACCCGACCCGCGCGCCGCCCAGAACAGATCCGCGTTCTCCGTCTCGGAGCAGCGGACCAGTTCCCCGGATGCGGTGACCACGTCCATGGATTCGACCGACTCCACGGCCCAGCCCCCGCCGCGGCAGCCCAAGCCCATCCCGCCCTGCAGGAGAAAACCGCCCATGCTCACGGTGGGATGGTGTCCGACGGCGAAGAACCGGCCGTGCGTGGCGAGGAACGGGTCCAGGTCCAGCCCGCTGCGTGTCGCCGGGCCGACCGTGGCGATTTCGGTGCCCGCGTCATAGTGCATCCCGTTGAGCGCGCCCAGGTCGATGAGCAGCGCGTCCTCGCGCAGCGACCAGGCGGCCCAGCTGTGTCCGCCGGAACGGACCGATAGCTTCCACCCCTCCGCGGCCGCCAGTTTCACCCCGGCCGCCACGTCGGCGGCGTCAGCGGCCCGCAGCACCGCAGCCGGGCGTCGCGAAGGCCTGCGACCGTTGAAGATGTTCGCAAGCGCGGCGTCGGAGAATCCGACGTCGCCGCTGCGCCAGAAGGCGCCGGTGAAGCTCATCAGCGACCATCAGAGACTGCGAATCGCGCCGCCACGTCCACGATGGTGTCAACGGCCTCCGTGGCGATCAGGCTTTCGTCGTAGCGCACGACCAGGCGTGTGTCCGCGTCGTCCAGCCACCACGCGAAGATGAGGGGGTCCGCCAGGCCGTGACCACCCGGGGCGGGCAACTGAACCGGCTCAGCCTGCGTTCCCGCCAGAGGCGAGCTTGGGAAACTCTCTCCTGACCGATCGAGTGCCACATGGGTCCCGTGTCCACCGATTGAGGATGTCAGGTCCAGCCCCCAGGACCGTTCGACGATACCGAGCGGGAGCCCGTATTCGAAGACGTCGAGGCTCTGCCCGAAGACATCGCGGACCGTTTCCAGCGGCCCGCCCGGTTCGCCATCGAGATGCATGGGGACGTCCTGGACGAACTGTCCGAGCGTCTTGGCCGTGTGCGGCAGAGCACGCCCGTGGTGAGCGACCCTGACCCCCACGCTTGAGGCACCGGTCACCTTCTTCATGCCCGCCAGAATGGCGGAGGTCACCACCACGAACGGCGTCGCCCTGGCATGTCTCGCCAGGTCCCGCACCCTCGAGTGCGCGTCTGCCGGCAGCGCACGACGTACGATCTTCAGCGCGGGCTCGCTCTCCCTCGCGCCGGCGATCGGCAAGAGAGGAGAGGAGGTTCCGAACCTTTCGGTGTACGCAAGCCAGAACGCTCTGCGCTCCTCCCCCCATCGGCCGGAGAACTCCTGCCGGAGCAGCGTGGCGAACTCTTGATAGGAGTCGGAGCCCTCGGTTTCGCAGCTGATCCGTTCACCGGCGACCACACGCTCGTAGAGCTCGCCCAATTCGGATACGAGAAGGTTCCACGAGGTGAGGTCGGTGATGAGGTGGTCCAGCGCTATCCCGAACAGATGCCGCCGGTCGTCACACTGCACGACAACGACGCGCGACAGACCTATGGCGTCGAGGCTGAAAGGAGCCCCGACAAGGGTCCGGCGCATAGTCTCGAGCGCTTCATCGTCCGTATCGGCCGTGTAGAACTCCACCTCGGTCAGCACGTCTTCGTACGTGCACGCCTCGTCCGGTGAGACGTACGCCCTGCGCATGACGTCATGGCGCAGGCACAGGACGCGCCACGCCTCACGGAGAGCCGCAAGTTCCAGCCGCCCGGTCAACCACGCCGCGGAGTAGACCAAGTTGTGCCAGTGCGCGTAGTTTCCGGCCAGCCGAGCCATCTCGACGAACGATGTCGGACCTGGCGTGGCCTTACCCCAGTTTCCCGGCATTCCTCTTCCTCCTCAGATCAGGCATTACGTTCGGGCGCGGTGGCGATTTCAACCGAGCGTGGCGATGGCCCTGCTGAGCTTGTCGACGAGTTCGATCGACTCGTCAGTGGTGATCGTCAATGGAGGCGCGATGCGCACCACGCCGCGCTCGGCGCGCACGAGAAGGCCGTTGTCCATGGCCCCCGTCGCGATGGCTTCCGCCGACTCCGGCGAGTCGGCCTCAACGGCGATGACGAGGCCCAGCCCGCGGATGTCAGCGATCCTCGGGTGCGCTCGGAAGGCATCGAGACCGGAACGGATTCCGGCGCCCTGGGTCCCTGCGTTCTCCACGAGCTTCTCTTCGGCCATGACATCGAGCACGGCTTTCGCTACTGCGGCGGCGACCGCGTGCCCGCCCGTCGTGTGCCCGTAGCGCAGCCCTTGGACGACCGGGGCGTCCCTGAACGTCTCCTTGATCGCCGTCGTGGCCGTCACCGCGGCGAGCGGGATCAGCCCGCTGCTGATCCCCTTGCTCGTGACGACGATGTCCGGAGTAATCCCGTCATGGTCGAAGCCGAACATCCGGCCGGTACGGCCGAATCCGGTGAATATCTCGTCCAGGATGAGCAGCGCTCCGTGTTCATCGCACAGCCGCCGGAGCCCGGCGAGGAACCCCTCGGGGAATACAGTGCAGCCGCCCAGCCCCAGCAGCGGCTCGACGATGACCGCCGCGGTCGGCGTCGCGCTGTTGAGCGCCTGCGAGAAAAGCGCGAGCAATGCTTTGGCGCCTTCCGCGGTGCGCAGGGCACGAGGCTCCGCAGGCAGGGCCACGTGGTCGACCGGGAACCGGTTCGGCCAGTCGTTTGCGGTGAACGGCAGTCCCGACAGTTCCTGGCCGAGGGCGGTGGTGCCGTGGTATCCGGCTTCGAAGGAGATGATGCGCTCGCGATTCTCGCCGAGGTGGCGCCAGTACTGCCAGCAGATCTTGAGCGCCGCCTCGATCCCCTCAGAACCACTGTTGACGAGGAAGCTCTCATTGAGATCGCCCGGCATGATCTCGGCCAGCCGCTGTGCCAGAGCCTCGGCGGGCTGATGAGAAGCGGCCATCGGATCGTAATGGGAGAGCCGATGCATCTGGTCGACCGCGGCCTCGATCAGTCGAGGATGCCCGTGGCCGCACGACACGTTCAGCACACCTGAAATGCCGTCCAGGTACCAGGTTCCGTCCGCGTCGCGTACTCGGCATCCACGAGCCTCGGTGATCTGCAGGTCAGCCTGCTGGGTGACCGGCATCCAAGGCCGCCAGAGGGAACTCGAAGAAGTCGATCGGCTCATGGCGTTGCCCTCCGTGAGTCTGGTCATCGGGAATTGTCGTGCGAGATGTACTGCGGACTTCGAACCGATTGAGGTTTTCTCGGTGAGCTCGGATGTGTTCGAAGTGGGTGAGTACGAGACGGGCGCGGGTTATGTCACTGATTCGGCTGGGATCGAAGGTGATGTGCTGGAGGGATGTCCAGCGGGTTTTGAGGAGGACCATCGCAGGTTTCGCCGAGCGCGCGTAACCGGGCGAGGAGGCAGTTGTAGGTACGGTTGTCCTCATCAAGAGGGATCCCGTTGACCTGCCGCTTGACCGGGAGCAGGACCCCGGCGCCCGCACCCTGGTAGCCCTTGTCCAGCAAGAACTTCATGCCGTCACGGGCCGCCTTGCACAGAGCGGACAGGACCAGCTCGCGGGCGACTTCGATATCGGGGACGCTGCCGGGGCGGACGTCTGAGGTTCATGGCGGGAAGCCGTCCGGGGCAGCGAGGAAATGGACGTTTCCACCGTGTTTCTCACGTTTCCCGGAGTACCACAGGTGGATCTCCTTCCCCTTCTTGCTGATGACCTTCTCGGCGACGCCGTCCGTGGAGATCAGGGAGCCATCGAGGATGACATGCCCGAGGCCGGCGCCCCACGCCTGGTTGAGTGCCTCGTGCAGGCCCGGGCCTGGGTAGCGAGGACCGTGATGCCCTCGTGGAGGCGTCGGTAAGCGGTGGCCGTGGAGACGCCGAAGTCGCGGGCGAGCCGGTCGACGCGGGTACCTGATGCCCCTTGGAGCACAGAGCCTGCGACGCTCGGTCTGAAGAAGTCGGCCGAGGTGTCGCACAAACGTGCGGGGGTGTCGAGCATGGCCACATAAGCGACCAACGTGAAGCCTTTGGTTCTGCGGACGACCTTGTGGTGAAAACCCTCCCACAAGGGGCTTTACGCCTGCCTGCCACCGGAGTCTCTGCGTTCGATCTATACCCTCATCCGGCACTTCATCCCACTTCGCGAAGATCATTTCACTGATAAAATCTCATTGAACACTCCTGCCGAAGATCAGATTATCCATCGGCGCGCTGGCCCGATACTGACACCTGTCAGGAGTACGGCGAGACTCCGAGGTCATGCCTGTGTGTATTATCTGGTCCGTGCCTATAAAATCGCTTATCCAGGCTCAGGGCTTGGTCAAACGGTTCGGGGATTTTACCGCGGTGGCGGGGATCGACCTGGAAGTGATGCCAGGGGAGGTGTTCGGGTTCCTGGGGCCCAACGGGGCGGGGAAGTCGTCGACGATGCGGATGATCAGTTGTGTGTCGATGCCGTCGGAGGGGTCGCTGCGGATTCTTGGGCGGGATCCGGTGCGGGAGAGTTCGGCGATCCGGGCGCGGCTGGGGATATGCCCGCAGCTGGAAAATCTGGATCTGGATTTGACGGTGACGGAGAACCTGACGACGTATGCCCGTTATTTCGGGCTGTCACGGGCGCAGGCGCGGGCCAAGGCCGTTGAACTACTGGAGTTCGCGCGGCTGACGGAGAAGGCGTCGTCAAAGGTGGCGCCTTTGTCGGGCGGGATGAGGCGGCGGCTGACGATCGCGCGGGCGCTGGTGAACGATCCGGAGTTGGTGCTGCTCGATGAGCCGACGACGGGGCTGGATCCGCAGGCGCGGCATCTGCTGTGGGAGCGGTTGTTCCAGCTCAAGCAGCAGGGCACGACGTTGGTGCTGACAACGCACTACATGGACGAGGCCGAGCAATTGTGTGATCGGCTGGTGGTGATGGACGGAGGACGCATCGTCGCGGAGGGGTCGCCGCGGCAGCTGATCGAGACGCATACCTCCCCCGAAGTGGTGGAGCTGCGGTTCGGGACGGATGAGCTGGCGACTTATGTGGAAAAGCTGGATGGGGTCGGGGATCGGATCGACCTGTTGCCGGACCGGATTCTGCTCTATGCGAAGAACGGCGACAGGGCAGTGAACGAGGTGCATCGGCGCACGTTGACGCCCTCCAGTGTGCTGATTCGGCGTTCGTCGCTGGAGGATGTGTTCCTGTACCTGACCGGCCGGACCCTGATCGACTGATGGCGAATCCGACGATAGCCGTGTTCGAGCGGCACATGGTGGTGTACAAGCGTTTGTGGCGGACGTCGGTGTTCGCGTCATTCGCGTTGCCGTTACTGTTCCTGGCCAGTATCGGGCTGGGAGTAGGGCGGTATGTGGGCGACATACAGGGCTTTTCCTACGTTGAGTGGATCGTGCCCGGGCTACTGGCGTCGACGGCGTTCCAAATGATGATCGGCGAGTCGACGTATTCGGTGATGGCGGCGTTCAAGGACTATCGCTCGGCGCACGCCGCGTTCGCGACGCGGGTGTCGATCGGGGACCTGTTGCGAGGCTGGTTCCTCTACCTCGTGGTCCGGGCGGAGATCGCGGTCCTATTGTTCCTGGTGGTCGTCGCGGTCGGGGTGGGGTTGTCCTCACCTTGGGTGGTGATGACGCCGGTACTGGCGGCCCTGCTGGCGCTGGCGACGGCCGCTCCGGTGACGGCATTCGCGGCCAAAGTCGACCACGACAGCTATTTCCAGTTGCTGTTCCGGTTCGTGATGATTCCCGCGACGCTCTTCTCCGGGGTTTTCTTCCCCGTGAGCCAGATGGGCTGGCTGAGCGGGGTGGCGTACGTGTCACCGCTGTGGCATGCAGTGGAGTTGTGCCGGGCGGCGATGCTGGGTCTGTCAACGTCATGGCCGTGGCCCGTGCACGTAGTGGTACTGGTGGCCTATGGGGCCGCCGGGTGGTGGTGGGCTTCGCTCACGTTCCGTCGACGGCTTCAGGATTAGGTTGACGTAATGATGACTCTGATAGTGGCACGACATGTGTCGGCGAGTCGGGTGGGTGCGGTGATGAACCGTAACCTGGGGGCTTTGCGGAGCGGCGTGTCGTATTGGCTGGTGTTGTTGGCGGGGTTCTTCGAGCCATTGCTGTATCTCCTGTCGATCGGTGTCGGCGTGGGTGCACTGGTGAACAACATTCAGATGGACGACGGCTCGCTGGTGCCGTACGCAGTGTTCGTTGCTCCGGCGATGCTGGCGGCGTCCGCGATGAACGGGGCGCTGGCTGAGACGGCGTTCAACTTCTTCTACAAGATGAAGTACTCCAAGACGTTTGATGCGATCCTGGCTACGCCAGTGCAGCCGATCGAGGTGGCGTTCGGTGAGATGGTGTGGGCCATGGTGCGCAGTGCGCTCTACACGGCGATCTTCCTGGTAATCATGGTGATGTTCGGGCTGGCGGATCCTTGGTGGGCACTGGCGGCGTTTCCGGCGACACTGCTGGTAGGGATGGCGTTCGCCGCGGTGGGGATGGCCACGTCGACGCTGATGCGCGGCTGGCAGGATCTCGACCTGATCACAGTGGCGCAGTTCTCGTTGTTTCTGTTCTCCGGTACATTCGCGCCCGTGGGCGGGTATCCAGCGGTGGTGGAGGCGCTGGTGGTTACACTTCCGCTGTATCACGCCGTGGAGCTCGTACGGGGTCTGGCGTTGGGGCTGGTCTCGTGGGGGTTGCTGGGCCATGCGCTGTATCTGCTGGTGATGATGGTCGTGGGCTTGTGGATCGCCTCGCGCCGGATCCAGCGGTTGTTGTGCTCGTAGCGGGTGACGGCGCTGGTGTGCCGGCCGTCGCCGGAGAAGGTAGATAACCGCCGCTACGCTGGCCACGAGGTCTCCGGCACGTGGCTCCTTGGTCTACCGGCCTCCAGCGGGCTCTGGTGATGTCGAGGCGGTCCTTGACCAGGTATGGGCAGCTCCCTTCGATGACGCCAGTGGCGATGAGCCGGCCCAGCGCCAGGGCGATGTGGTAGATCAGGTACGGCTGCTTCGCGGTGAGGCAGGCCGCGCAGCGGGCCGGTCCGGGCCTTGTGCGCTGGCCTACTCGGCGGCGCTGGTGGTGGTGCAGGTCGGCGGCCACAGCGACGCTGTGTCCTTCGAAGAGGCGGTGGCGGCGACGAACGCAACCCGTTCCTCGCGCGAGTGGTGCAGGTCGTCGGCGGCCTTCCGTAAATATTCGAGCACGTGGACGAAGTCCACGACGAGGTCGACCTCGACGCCGATCTGAGGATCAACCCGGAGACCCTGCGGAACCGGGTGAGGGCAGCCGGGGTGAGCCGTCCTCGGGGACGCCGGACGCAGGAATCGTCCCAGCCGCCTGCCCCGCTGGAGGCGGAGAACGCAGCCTTGCGGAAGAAGGTCCGCGAGTTGGAGGAGGAACGCCAGATCCTGCGGAAGGCGGCGAAGTATTTCGCCGGGGAGGCGCGCTGGTGAACCGCTTCCGGTGTGTCGCCGACCTCCAGCGCCGTTACGGCGTGAAGCGGCCCTGCAGCATCCTCGGCGTCGCCCGCTCGAGCTTCTATTACCGGCGCCGGATGGCTGCGGACCGGGCCGCCCGGCAGGCGGCCGACGCGAAGCTTGCCACCCGGATACGGGCGGTGCACCAGGAATCGGACGGCACCCATGGGGCTCCTGGAATCGCCGCAGAGCTCCGCGAGACGGGCGGCGAGACGGTCAATCACAAGCGGGTCGCGAGGATCATGCGGACGTTCGGGATCGAAGGAGTCCGGTTGCGCCGCCGGCACCGCACCACCGCAGACCCGGCCGCGACCAAAGCGCCGGCCCTGATCGGCCGCGACTTCACCGTCTGGGCCCCGAACACGAAGTATCTCGGCGACATCACCCACCTACCCATCGACGATGGCAGGTTCTGCTGTCCGGCGACCGTGATCGACCTCGCTTTGCGCCGTCTGGTCGGCTGGGCGCTCGCCGATCACATGCGCGCAGATCTCCTCACGGATGCCCTGGACGCGGCGATCCGAACCCGCGGCAGCATCGCCGGATCGATCATGCACACGGACCACGGAGCCCGGTACACGAGCAGGGCATTTGCCGAAGCATACAGGTCAGCAGGGGTCAGACGAAGCATGAGCACGGTCGGGTCCAGCGCGGACAACGCACTCGCCGAGTCCTTCAACGCGAGCTTCAAACGCGAAACCCTGCAAGGACGAAAGATTTGGCCAACTGAGCGCGAGGCCCGACTCGACCCGTTTCGATGGCTCCACCGCTACAACATCCGCCGCCGACACTCCCGCATCGGACAACGCTCACCGATCGCCTTCGAGAACGACTTCCACCTCACACCAACTACGCTGGCACCAGCCGCATAACCCGTGTCCAACATCCGGGGTCAAGGCCCCTTCCTATCCACCAGCCCGCATGGACCTCAAACGCCCCGCGCAGCCAAGCCCTGGCCGTCTGGAACATCCACTACAACTACCATCGCCCCCACACTGACGCCAGAAACCAACCACCCGCCTCCCGACTCCTCACACGCGTCACCAACCTTGTGGCCTCATACACCTAGCGCCTGTCAGGGGTGAAACAGGCCCGCTCGCGTCTAGAGTCGTGTCACCTTGAAACCAAGAGTCGCGCGATGAGGGGGCCTGCCAGTATGAGCGAGCGCTCATCACTACATCAATCCTGGAATTTTGAGCATTGCCTTAAGGGTTGAATATGTATCCTCTGTCTCTGGCGCCGCAGCTGCCGAGTAGGAAGCTGAGAGCCAGGGTCTTGCCACGTGATCGAAACGAGGAAATGGCCACCACTTTCCTCCGCGAGGGTGGCTCGTGTGCTGTAATCACGCCCTGAGCGTCCTTCTTTTCACCTCGACTTGTTAAAGGCCGAGCGAATGGAGCAGGTCAACGGCCGGGTGGTGAACCTGGCTTACGCTGCCCGCGAGGTCCGGCTGCGACGCGATGAGATGCGCGAGGAATCCCCTATATCCTCTTTGGCGCTTTGCTCTATTCGGCACATGTTGTGGCAGACCTCGGCCGGCGGGTTCAGCCTGGCCGGCGAGCTCCCACACACGTTCATTCCAACAATATCTCCCACCTGCCTGTCGCTGTCCAAGCAGCACGAATTAGAGTGCGGCCGCCGACACACGTCACGAGAAAGCAACTATGATGACTGCTCTCGACCCGAACTCGACCCGACGCGACGCGCCCCTCCCTCTGCCGCCGATTCCCGAGCCCTTTCGGCTGCCCTTCTATTGTGGGGCGTGGCACAACATCGGGATCGACTACCTGGTGAATTTCGAGACGGCTGCGAATATCCTAGGTCGCACCCACCCGCGCCTGGCCCCAGCCGACTTCGACGGCCGCGCCTGCTTCTCGCTCAACTATCAGCTTTACTTCGCGCAGTACGGAGACGGCTCAAGCATCACGGAGGAGGTGGAGATAAACATCATCGCATATCCTCAGGGCGAGGAGCACCGGATGTTCCCGGTGTCGTACGAGCAGTATGCCACCGGAATCGACCAGACCAAGTTGCTCGGCATCGGCAGAATTCACGTGCTCTGCGACAATGTGATGGCCATTGAGGCCGGATCAAAAATATTCGCCGAGCCGAAACTACCGGCCCGCTTCACGGCAACCATGCCGTCGCTCAACGGTCCGGAGACGTCCGACTGGCATGTCCGTGTCCTGGACGCCGACTTCGCCGATGACGGGAGCATCACGCCCGGCGGCCGCCTGCTGTTCAGCATCGACGCACACCTTGGCGGCCTGGCCTGCGTGCCGGTGAACAACACTCCTGTCACGGGCTACGGAACCGATTCGGAGGGCCGCCTGCTGACCAGTCGGCAGAGCGTCTACCACCCCTATCAGTACTACCTGCTGGACTCCGAAACGGCCGCACAGGTCTCACTGCATGTGGCGGAGCCGACCTCGCTCGTAGGCCAGGACCTCACGGCGCTGCTGACCCACGCCGCCGCGGCTGGCATGTGGACCTATCAGTCGGCCCCGGTCGCCGCACACAGCCGACCCTATTACCTCGCCTGAACCGTCCTGGACCGACCGTAGCGAATGAATGCTCACTCCCTCACCATCATGCTGACCAACGCTGAGGCCACGGCCTCCCGAAAGGATGACCGCGGGGAAGACAGAAAATGTGTCTGCGCGGTACGCCTTCGCTAACGGCCTCCATCGCGACCTCGACACCGTGATCGCGGACCTGCTCCGTTCCTGTACTGACGCAACCTGATCGCTTCGTGCCCCGTGGCAGTGCCAGTCCCATGCCGTGAGTTGCTGTGCCACCCCAGTTCTCCGAGACGGTGACCGGTTCAGACCAAGTGTGAGCAGGTGACCAGGAAGTGCGGCTGCAGTACCTGGAGCTTCGGCCCAGTGGAGATCGAGAGGTGTCCCGAAGGTAATGGCGAGCTCCTCAAGGGGTGGCATTCAGAGATCGACTATTCGGACGTGCCATTTCCTTCCACTGCAGACAAGCCCGGTGTTCTCGGCTCGATTTCGGGCTCCTGGCCGGCACAGTTGGTCGGTAACGCCGTTTTCGGCCACTGCGGTTGTGCAGCAAGCAGCTCAGTTCGAGGGTCGTGGACGAGGAGCTCACGAGCTTCAACGCCGAGAACCAGAGCGCCCGCCGGGACCGTCTGCTCGGCGAAGCGCTCTCGTGCATTCCGTTATAGATGCCCTGCGGCCCTTCTCGCTGTCGTCAGATGCCGGGGCGAAGTACGCCTCATTCGTAATCGTGCAATCCATGAGCGGCCGAAGGGTAGTGCCATGCGCTCGCCAGTGTTCTTTGACCACATAGTCGTCGGCGCCGGGTCGACGGGTGCGGTACTCGCCGCTCGACTCGCCGAGTGCACCGACCGCCTCGTCCTGCTGATCGAGGCCGGACCGGACTATCACGGCCTAGCCCTTCCACCGGAGCTCCAGGACGGGCGGACACCATCGTTGAACTCTCACGACTGGGGGTACACCGCCCGCGGTGCCGGCGGCAACGAGTATTGGCTCCCCCGCGGCAAGGTCGTCGGCGGCTGCTCGAGTGTGAACACGTGCATCGCGCTCCGGCCGGAGCCCGGCGACTTCGACGACTGGCCGTCGGGCCGGGTGAGTTGGTCATGGGAAGCGGTGCTGGATGGGTTCGTCGCCATAGAGGCCGATGTCGATCGGGTCGGCGCTCACCACGGCCGCCGCGGCCCCCTTCGGATCGCCCGAACGCCCAGGGAGCGGATGACTCCGCTGTCCCAGGCATTCGCCGAGGCGTGCCGGAGGGCCGGATTCGACAGTACCGCCGATCACAACGAGCCCCACAGCACCGGTGTGGGCGCCCTTCCGCTGAATGTCGACGGTTCGTTGGGCCGGATCTCGACGGCGAAAGCCTTTCTGGAGCCGGCGCGGCAGCGGGCCAATCTCACCGTCATGCCGAACACCCTGGTGGATACGGTGCTGTTTACCGGATCGCGCGCGACGGGAGTGCGGGTCGTCGCTGATGGGCAGGTACGCGACATCGGCGCGGCCGAAGTGACGATCGCCGCCGGTGCGATCGGTAGCCCGGCGATCCTGCTCCGTTCCGGCATCGGCAAGGCCGAGGAACTCAGCGAACTCGGGATCGACATCGTCGCCGACCTCCCTGCCGTTGGCCGGAACCTCGCGGATCACTCGCAGGTACCGGTCGTCTGCGCACCCCAGCAGGGCACGGCAGACCCTTCCGCGCCCTGCGCCGAGGTCGTCTTGCGGTACCGCGCGCAGGGCTCGAACATGGCCAATGACATGCAACTGTGCCTGCTCAACCATGTCGAGATGCGGAAGTACGCGCCCCGCTCGGCCGCCTCTGTGGAAGGCAGCCACGCCTTCGTGATCACCGCGAATCTGATGGGGCCGGAGTCGCGGGGCAGTGTGCGGCTGGGCTCTCGTGATCCCCGTCGGCCCCCGGTGGTGCACCTCGACCATCTTGCTGCGGCATCCGATCGGGCCCGTCTCCGCGAAGGGCTACGGCTGGTGCGGCGTATAGCGGACGATCCGGCAGTCAGTAAGTTCATCCAACGACTCGTGGACGTCGACGGCTGGTCCGTCGACGACGACGCGAGCACGGATCGCTACCTTGCGGCACACCTGCAGACGGCGCACCATCCGAGTGGCACCGCCGCCATGGCGTCGAGTGCGGCCACGGGCGTCGTCGACAGCGAATGCCGGGTCTTCGACACGGACGGGCTCCGCGTCGCAGATGCCTCGGTCATTCCTTCCTCGGTGCGGGCCAACACCAACCTGACCTGCATCATGATCGGCGAGCGCGTCGCCGCGGCGTTGTCCGGAACCGTGCAGGGAGCGGCCTGTTGACGCCGTTGAAGGTCAAGCGTCTCCCGGAGGACATCGTCAGCAGGGAGAGCGTCCCGGTCCCGACTTGGGCAAGGAGCGGCAATCCGGCGGCGCTGTCCACCGCACAAGCACATCTGTATGACCAGGGAGTATCTAATCAACGGCGGATCTGATGATCAAGGAGACGCCAGATGACCGAGACCCCTGCCGAGCGCGAGCCCGTCGAGCTGTCGGCGGAGACGCCGTCGGGTGTGGCGACGGACGAGTAGTTGGTCGCGATGCTTGTGGACCGGGCTCGCGGTGAAGGGCCGCAGCCCACCGGTGAGGGCGGGCTGCTGCAGCAGCTGACGAAGCGTGTGCCGGAGTCCGCTCTGGAGGGCGAGATGGCCCGGTCGAGGTGAAGGTGCCCCGCGATGTCGCCGGCACCTTCGACCCGCAGATCGTGCGCAGGCGGCAGCGCCGGCTGACGGGGGTGGACGAGATGGTGCTGTCGCTGTCGGCGAAGGGCCTCACCCACGGCGAGATCTCCGCGCACCTGGCCGAGTTCTACGGAGCGGTGGTGTCCAAGCAGACCATCTCCACAATCACGGACAAGGTCATGGACGGCATGGCCGAATGGCAGAACCGCCCACTCGACCCGGTCTACCCGGTCTTGTTCGTGGATGCCATCAACGTGAAGATCAGAGACGGTCAGGTCGCCGACCGGCCCATCTATGTGGTGATGGCCGTGACCGTCGAGGGCACCCACGAGATCCCGGGCATCTGGGCCGGTGACGGCAGTGAGGGGGCCAAGTACTGGCTGCATGTGTTCACCGAGCTGAAGAACCGCGGCCTCGGTGATGTGCTGATGCTCGTCTGCGACGGGCTGAAGGGCCTGCCCGAGGCGGTGGAGACCGTCTGGCCCCGCACAATCGTTCAGACGTGCGTGGTTCACCTGCTGCGGGGCAGCTTCCGCTACGCGGCCCGCCAGGACTGGGACAAGATCGCCAAGGCGCTCAAGCCCGTCTACACCGCGCCGAACGAGGACGCAGCGATGGAGCGGTTCCTGGGGTTTCAGGAGGCATGGGGCCGGAAGTATCCGGCGATCCTGAAGCTGTGGTCGGATTCCCGGGCCGAATTCGTGCCCTTCCTGGCCTTCGATGTCGAGATCCGCAAGGTGATCTGCTCGACCAACGCGATCGAGAGCGTGAACGCGCGGATACGCAAGGCCGTCCGCGCACGCGGGCACTTCCCCAACGGGCAAGCCGCCCTGAAGTGCGTCTACATGACACTCATGTCCCTGGACCCGACCGGCAACGGCCGCAAACGATGGACCATGCGCTGGAAGGCCCCGTTGAACGCCTTCCAGATCGCCTTCGATGGCCGCCTCACTCCGACCAACAGCTGACACTCAACAACCAAGATCAGCCGTTAAATTGACACACCCCTTCTCAATGCGACTTCACGAACGCCGACACCGCCTCAACGGTGTCCGGATGGCGCAGCAGATCTGCTCTATCGCATTTCACCCGAATCAGCTGAGTTTGAGAGGCACCCTGCCACGGCTCGCAGTACGGATGGCCTTCGGACGCGATGTGCAGAACGCTTCCTCCCCATGCAGGCCGTGCGGAGTGGTACGCAGATACAAGATAGATGAGATAGTCGAGCATGGACCGCACGATCTGTTCGTGACAGAAGACGAGTTCCTCTTCGCTGAGGTCGTCCGCGGCCAGGCTCTTGAGCACACGATCGGACAAGTCTTTCTCGAGAACGTCGACCAGCGCGCGTGGATCGTCCAGAAGGTCCGACAGCATGGACGTACTCAACGGTGCGATGGACGCTTGCCCGTCCGCTTCGGCGACACACGCCGAGCACCCCTGCCATAGTGCGTCCGCGCCACACGGGTCGGCATCGAAAAGCACCAGCGGCACTGGGCCGACACCTCTCTCCACCAGCAATTGCGCCATTTCCTGAGCAATCGGCGCAGCCGCACAATAGGCAAGTATGGCGTGCACACCGTCGCTCGCGAGCGGTGACCTGGAAAGCAGGTCCAGAGCATAGTCTCGGGCAGTGAAGCGGACGGGAAGCGAGTCCCTCATCAGCTCTGTCAGCTCGATGCCGAAGGGCGACAGGTCCAGGTCGGTTATTCTCGCTCCAACCCGTCGTCCTGGATAATCCAAGCCGAGCAGTCGAGTCGTCATGCTGTCTCGATCTCCGCATCGTGATAGGTGACTCCCAGCATCAGGTGTCACGGGCTCGTGGTCGCTTTTCGCGACAGGATCTCACCGAGACCCGATATCGTCGGGTCGATGAAAAACGTCCGCGCGGAGATCTCCACACCGAACATGGATTTGACGCGATGCAGCATCTTCAGTGCCTTGAGCGAATTTCCGCCGACTGTGTAGAAGTTATCTATACATCCGACACGCTCCAATCCCAGCACGCTTTTCCAAAGCTCAGCGAGTGCCATCTCTATGGGAGTGCTCGGGGCGGCCCCTCCGGCCATCGCCGCTCGATCCGCAGGCGTCGGAGTAGGCAGACGACGCCGGTCAAGCTTGCCTGAAGGACCGAGCGGGAAGGAATCCATACGGACGTAGGTCGACGGCAACATGTACTCAGGTAGATACTGGCCGGCGTGCTCGGCCAGGACGTTCACAGAAGTGTCATCACCCACGAAGTAGGCGATCAGCTCGTCTTCATCTGCACTGTTCTTATGAGCTGTCACAGCACAGCTGCGAACGCCTGGATGACGTTCGAGAACCGCTTCCACCTCTCCGGCTTCGACTCGGCCTCCACGAATCTTGATCCGGGTGTCAGACCGCCCGAGGAACGAGATAATTTCATCCTCGTCGGTCATCGCGAGGTCGCCGGTGAGATAGATCAGCTCATCCGGGGAGAGCGGGTAAGGATGAGGGACGAATCGCTCGGCGGTGAGCTCCGGATTCTTCTGGTAGCCCGTGGACAGCCCTCCGAGTCCGGCGACTCCCAGCTGCCCGACGACTCCGGGAGGTACCAATCTCAGCGCATCGTCGAGGACGAATAGCCGATATACTCCCATCTGTTTCCCAATTGGGACACTGTGCGCGGAATCATACTTCGTGCCCTTCCAGGCAGCGACCTCCGACGTCTCCGTCTGCCCATACAGGTTGTGAAACTCGGCACTGAAGTGCTGAGTGAAGCGATCCAGAAGCGAGCTGGAGACAGCCTCTCCGGTAACCCAGACCCACCGAAGGTCGGGATATGACTGCGGTCGCGCATAGTCGAGGAACGCTCTCAACATGGAGGGTACGAAATGGACCGCGACGAGGCCACGCGTGCTCAGCAGTCTGGCAAGATAGTCGACATCGGCCTCACCGCGAGGCAACGCCATGTGAATGGTCGCACCTACACTGAGCGGCGCGAAGATCTCCCAGATCGCCACATCGAAGATCAATGGCGTCTTCAGGAGAACAGATTCACCCTCCTTGAGAGGGAACCGCTGCATCAGGGATTCGATGCGTCCGGCAGCACAGCGATGGTCGATGACGACGCCCTTGGGCTCGCCGGTCGATCCGGAGGTGAAGTAGATGTAGGCGGTGTCGTCCAGCGCGACCTCGACCGCCGGCGGACGAGCATCCGAGCCGGTGTCATCGACATGGAGAAGAGTGACCCCAGTGCCCTGCAGCAGCGAGTCGAACTGCTCGTCGGTGATGATCGCCGTCAGCTCGCCACCTGTGACGATCGATTGGATACGGGCAGCAGGCAGCCTCGGGTCGAGCGGGACGAACGCGGCACCCGCCTTCAGTGTTGCGAGCACGGCGACGATGAGTTCCGGCGAACGTTCCATGCAGATGCCGACGGCATGCTCGAGACCGATTCCCGCACCGGCCAGCGACTGCGCCATACAGTTGGCTCTGCGGTCAATCTCACCGTAAGTGACGGCCACGTCCCCGAAGTGGATCGCCACCCGGCCGGGATGATCGCGCGCGGCTGATTCGAAGGGCTGATGGATCGGCTTGAGATGAGGATACACATCGAATGTCGCGTTGATGGCGGCTGCGCGCTCTTCCTCCTCATCGCCAGAGAGCATGCGCAGTTCATCGACGCGCGCGTGAGGCCGCCTCACGGCATCCTCGAGCAGCGCGTAAAACGAGCGCCACCACCGATGAGGGCTGATACCGGGAAGTGAATGCCGGTCGCAGTCCAGTTCGAGCACGATCGCCACTCCCCCCGACCTCACTGCACAGGTGACGCCTGACAGTTCCGCCACGCCAGAGCTCTGTAGCGGTTCAACGGACAGGCCGGGAGGTGCTGCGCCCGGATCCCACCTGTCGAGGTCGGTGACAGCGAGCCTGAGAGGGATGTGATGGAGCCATCCCTCCTCCGCATCGGCACTCGCCTGCCTATGCTCGACCACCTCGTCGAACGACACCGCTGTCTCGGCGAGCAGGTCCTCGAAGGTGACTTCTGAAGAGAAAGCCATGCGGAGGTGAACGGTCGCAGGGTGGCAACCGATGACGGAACCACTGAGAGGTGGGCGTTCGTCGAGCACAAGACCGATGGTGACCGCGTCCTGGCGGCTGTGCCGATACTGTGTCGCCGCGAAGGCCGAGAGAAGAACAGCAGAGTCCGATGTCCCGTGACGCTCGGCCAGGAGGCGTAGCGCATTGGCGGTCGCAGGGTTGAGTTCACAGCTCTCCAGTGAATATCGCGCATTCATCATCGTCTTCGATTCCTCCTCGCAGCGACATCCCATCGACGCGCGCTTATCGCTCTGCCTGCCGGGCGCACACCCCTGGGGAAGGACGCACACCCGGGTCGTTGAATCCGCCCGATCTGGGCGTCCGAAAGTCCTGAAATGGACGCAGCGGGTCCGCCCCGCTCCCCAAGGAAGCTCGGGGCTGGAACGTGATGCCGTTCTACGATCCGGGGGCGATCAAGCTCCCCTCAAGGGGGTTCAGGGGCGAGAAGTCCCGGCCTACCAGCCACTCAGGGCGGGGACTAGGAGAGGGGAGGGCGTTACTGACGGCATTGTAACTCAAGAGCAGTAGGGATCGATCGATCGGAGACATGTTCTGTGCCGATCCATGGGGGATGCTGCAGTGGAACCAGAGCAAGGAGCCCGGCGGTCCCTTGGGGGCGACAAGACCCTGCTGGTAAACCAGCTCTTGCATGCGCCCTGAACTTTCGAGCGAATACTTCAGGTTGTTCGTCAACGTCGACTCCCAACCGTCATTTTTGGCGGCGGCGGGGATGAGCCCATCAGAATGGCCGCCGGGGACAAGGATCAAGGGGCCGTTGAACTCCGTCACCTCGTCGAGGAAGACAGCGACGGTGAGCGCACGCGGTTCGGGCATCTGATCCTCGTTGTGCCAGAACATGAAGTCCTGATGCCATCGCCAGATCTCTCCCTGGAAAGAGCGCTTCTTGTTGATCTTGAACTGATGGACGTACACGTCATCATTCAGTAGTTGTCGAGCAATGCCGAGCACTCGGGGATGGCGGACGAACCGAGCGAACAGCTCACTGTGCATATGGGAGCCGTGGACACGGTAAGGGAGCCCGGTGTCGGCCTCGACAGTGCGCCTCGACGTATCCTGTGCAAGCTCTCTCTCGGCTTCTTTTCTCAGCAGCTCGACGTCGCTCGCTTCGAGCACGCTGGGCTGAAAGATGAATCCCGCTCGATGATAGTCTTCGATCTGCTGGGAAGTGAGCAGGTTGTCATTCTGCACTTTTGCCTCCATCGAGAGTTGACTGAGGCTTCATGAATGGTTCTCCGTGTACTTTGACCAGGCCATACGCAGCACCTGAACCGAGTGGAACAGATCGTCCTTGCTCGAAGCCTCGTCCAGAATGAAAGTCGAGGCGCCGAGTTTCATATACTGCAGCAGAAGGTTCGCCGTCTCCGCATAGTCGCCTATTATATACGGGCAGAATGTTTTATATGCCCGAAACGGGTACATCCAGTAGCCGCCTATCGCGGCGCTCACCTTCATGGCATCCTCCGAGAGCCGGCGATGCCAGTGGGATTCGACCAATTCATAGGCGAGATCGTGAAACTCCTCGCCAAGCCGATCGACGGGGAAGCGCTCGTGGGCGAGCCGCCATGCGGTGCTCGAATCCTCTCGAGCGATGATGCCCAGCCGGAAGCCGCTGTCCGCGGGCAAGGACTCCTCGGCATACTCCTGCGGCTCCCGTGGATAGCTCAGCCGTGTCGCACCGAGCTCCTTCTGCACGCGGATGCAGTCGTCCGAGGTTCCTGATACGAAGATGCGCGGCTCCAGGCCGGCGACCGGCGGAGGAGCCGGTCGGAGCCCGTTCAGCTGGTAATACTCGCCGGCGTACTTCAGCGGCCGTTCCGCTGAAGTCAGCTCGGAGATGACGGCGCCGAACTCCGCCAGCCTGTCATATCGCTGCCTGTGGTCCAGGTTGCAGCCCATCTCTCTCAAGTGCCTGGAAAAACCACCGGTCACCAGGTTCAAGCCGATGCGCCGACCGCTGCCAGCGGCTATCGAGTTGATGCTCTTCGCGACCGACACCGGGTGCTGGTACACAGGATTCATGGCAATCAGCGGGACCAGGTCGCGCGACTTCGTCAGGATCCTGCCGGCGACGATCCATGGATCGAAGGAAGTGTTGTCCGAAAAGATCAGCATCCCGACACAGCCCAGCTCTTCAGTCCATGCGGTGATCTCGTCGAGATGTCGGAACGGCTCTTCGCGGGCTTCGCCCATTAGCCATGGAGCCGAGGTGTAGATTGCCAGCATGAGTTCGCTATCGGTTCGCAATGTCGGTGTCTGCCGCTCGGTCTACTACGAGGCTGACCAGCGACCAGAGTGCCCCTGGCGTCCTAAAGCTTTCGAACTTCAGCAGGTCCTCAGGAATCGAGATCCCGTACGCTGCTTCGATGTTCAAGAGGAGATCGACGGCCGCGAGTGAGGTCAGGCCGGCGGCCCTGGTGTCCAGATCCGCGGTCAGTTGCTGGTCGTCCGGCAAATCATGCAGCACCGCGCGCAACAGCGACTCGAAGCGCTGATCCCAGGTGTGCACGCTCGACTCACCTCTCTGACTGGAGCTGGGAGGCGCCGAGGAACACCGAAAGGCTCTTCGGCGTTGAGTACTCGAAGATCTGGCGCAGTCGGACGTTTACGTCCATGACCTCGGAGACCCGGCCAACGATCTCGAGGACGTGCATCGATGCTCCGCCGGCCTCGAAGAGATCCGAGTCCTCGTCGAGGTGCTGCGGGCCGAGAACCTCGCGCCATATTTCGATAAGAGCCGCTGTGCGGTCCGCTTCATTCCCGTATTCGGCCTTCATCTTTGGAAGCTCCTCAGAGGGGCGGCGCTGGGCGACCACCGACTGCAGCCGGAAGATCAGAATCCGGCTATACTGACTGAATACTCCTGACGGACGGCGACAATGCATCGAATAGTAAGTCATGCGGCTCCGACCCGATCCTAATGGATGTCAGGAACCCGACCGCAGACCGTGTCACTAAGCTTGACCCGGGTGCCGATGCAGCCGCGAGCGCCTTACCTCCTGCTCCCTGCGCCTCCCAGGGCAGAGCAGCTCCATGGCGCTCTCAGTGGAGAGCAATTCAACACCCCCAGGGAGTCAAACTTGGCACATCCGGGCGTTCCCAGCCGAAGCACCACACAAACCTGTGCCAGAGCGCGGCGCTGGAAGCGAGCTCAGTGTCCGTGCTGCTCTTCAAGGCAACCGTAAATCAGTTGTACTCAGCGCTCACGGACTTGTCCAGACTTCATCTGCGGCGCGGAACCAGTACGAGCATCAGCGTCTTCAACTGTGAAGTCAATGCTGGACGTTCGGACCCCGCCTGGTGTACGGTCCATCGGTAGCTGATGCTGGCGCTTCCAAAATTTCCGGCGTATCAGGCAGTTTTAATTTTCGCGATGCGGGGAGCCCATGGGGCAGTGGGCGGGCGGATGCCCGCGTCATCCATTCCTGTATCCCCTCTTCGAGTAATTTGCCCACCTTGCACTTTCCGCTGACCCAGCTGGGACAGTGAAAAATTCTGCATGTCGGTGACCTTTGGCATGGCAGGGCTTCGGCCGGTGATCAGTCCGATTGCTAGGGGATGCGAGTGACCACAAGAAGGCAAGCCCACTACGACCACGTCGTGGTCGGTGCCGGGTCGAGCGGCGCAGTGCTGGCCGCCCGTCCGGCGAGTCTGACCGACAGCAGCGTCCTGCTCCTTGAAGTCGGCCCGGGCTACCACGAACGCCCTCTTCCGGCCACACGCGCAACGGGCGTACACCCGCGCTCGGCTCGCCCGACTGGTTACACCTCATCCGGACCGGGTAACCGCGACATGTGGATACCGCGCGGCAGGGTCGTGGGCGGGTGCTCGGTGATCAACACCTGCGTCGCCCTGCGGCCGGAGCCCGTCGACTTCGACAATTGGCCATCCGGTGCGCAGACCTGGTCGTGGGGCGACGCGTTAAACGCCTTCACCGCCATCGAGACCGATGCCAACCACGGCGGGCACCACCACCGGCCAGACCGGTGCGCTACCGGTGGCCAGGACACCTGCCGAGCGGATGACGTCGCTGTCACGCGCCTTCGTTTCCGCGAGCGCGGTGGGCACCCCGGCCCTCCTGCTCAAGGTCCGGCATCGGCCCGGCGGCCGGCCCGGGCGCACTGGGCATCAACGTGGTCGCCGACCTGCCGGCCGTCGGCACTGACCTCGCCGACCATTCGCAGGTCCCGCTGCTCTGCGCACCGGCATCCGGTTCCGTCAACACTTCCGCACCGTGCGTCGAGGTGGTCCTGCGGTACACATCCGACGGTTGGGGACTGACCAACGACATGCAACTCTTTCTGCTCAACCACGTCGAGATGAGCGCCCATGCACCCCACCTCGCGCACTCATGCGAGAGCTGGCACGCTTTCGTGATCACGGCCACTCTCATGCGACCGGATTCGCGCGGAACTGGGCGCCTGACCAGCCGGGATGCCGGTAGGCCCCGGAGATCCGGCTCGACTACCTGGCAGCGCCGGCTGACCGGATCCGCCTTCGCGAAGGACTGCGGCTGGCATACCGAATCGCGGCCGACGAGGACATGCACGGATACGTACAGCGCGTGCTGGGGGCCGATGACCTCTCGCTCGCGGACGACGCGAGCGTGGACCGGTATGTCGCTAAGCAGGTGCAGACTGCCCATCACCCCAGCGGCACTGCGGCGATGTCGGCCGACCCCGGCTCTGGCGTCGTCGACAGCACGTGGCGGGTCTTCGGCACCGAGGGGCTGCGTATGGCGGACGCATCCATCATCCCGTCTTCCGTCCGCGCCAGCACCAACCTGACCTGCATGATTATTGGTGAGCGCGTGGCCAGGCTGCTTGCCGGAACCGCTCGAAAGGAGTCGGTCGTTGAACGAGTTTGAGGTGAAGCACATCCCGGACGACTTCCTCGTTCGCGAGAGCGTGGCGGTGCGCCACACGCCGAAGGAATCGGCGACCCACCGGTTATACCTTCTGCGCAAGTGTGGCTACACCACGATGGAGATCGTCCGAGCGATCGCCGCCGCAGCCGGTACCACCGAGAGCTCGATCGGCTACTGCGGACTCAAGGACGAGGACGGCGTCACCGAACAGCTCATCTCGACACCGCTGGCCGTCTCCCTTCCCACGTCCGACGAAGCGGACGTGGGCACCGGCGGCCGTTGGTACACCACGCAGCACTACGGGTTCACCAACACGCCGCTGCGAGTGGGTCAGATGGAGGGCAACAGCTTCAAAGTCGTGCTGCGCAACGTCGAGCCCGAGCACGCCACCGGGTTCTTTAGCCGCAAGAAGATCAACTTCATGTTCCTGAACTACTTCGACACCCAGCGGTTCGGCGTTCCCAACGGCCCGCACCTCACGCACCTGGTAGGCGCGGCCATGCTCGAGGGCCGCTGGGACGACGCCAGGAAGATCCTGATGGAGCTGAACTCCCCGGAGAGCAAGCTCGCCGCGGACTGGGCGGGACCGAGCCGCGACTTCTTCTTCCAGCTCGACGAACGAGTGACGTCCTTCTACCCGGCCGCACACGCCTCCTTCGCCTGGAACGAGCACCTCGCCGAGCTCGCGACGGCGGCCGCTGGCGCCTGCGTCCGCCGAATCACCGTCGACGGGATCAGCTTCACCTACGTCACCGAGTCCGCGGCCGCGGCGCGCGTGCTGGCCGAGGCCCACGAGCTGCCGACCACGAAGTACCGGTTCGACGGCGGTGCGCTGGCCCGCTCGGCGTCGGTGCGAGCGACCGTGGCCCAGACGGTGATCGAGGTGGACGACCGTGCGGACGACGAGTACTTCCCCAGACGCAAGCGTGTCGAGCTCAGCTTCTTCCTGCCGTCGGGTACGTACGCGACGGCGGCCATCCGGCAGCTCGCCGCGCAGGTCTCATGACCGTCGCGGCCACGGAGGCATCGGTGGTGATCTTCGACGTCGAAGGCGTCATCCTGGACACCGAGCCGACCTGGGACGAAGCACAGGAAATCCTTCTGGCACGACGCGGGCGCACCTACGACCGCAGTTCGGTGAAACACTTGATTACCGGTCTGGGGGATGTCCAAGCCATTTCAGTCATCGTCGACCACTACGAACTGGACGAGGATCCTTTCAAACTGGCCAGTGAACGCCGCGAAATAATGCGGGAACTTCTCGGTCGTGGCGTTCGGTATATTCCGGGGGCCTGGGAGTTCATCACCACTGCGGCCACTTCCACGGACATCTGCGCAGCCACGTCGATGAATCCGCAACTGCTCGGCGCGGCACTGGCGGGATCGGACCTGCAGGCACGGTTTCCTGGCCCGGTGTTCACCACGGGCACTGGCGTCGCGGCAAAACCGGCCCCTGATCTGTTTCTGCACGCCGCTGCGGAGTTGGGTGCCACACCGGAGGACTGCCTGATCATCGAAGACTCACCGACGGGAATCGCTGCCGCGCGAGCGGCAGGGATGCGGTGCGTCGCCCTGTGCACCACGCACGAGCGACGTCGCCTACTCCAGGCCGACCTCGTGTTCGAGCGCTGGGCGGAGGTACCGCGGCCCGCCGGTAGGAGACGGACCGGGGATAGGTCGAGAACACCGAACGGGACTTGCCCGAAAAGCAAGTAACCCCGATGGCTCGAAGGCCCGGTTCGGGGGGCGGTGCGTGCGGGCTCACCCCCGCACGCACCGCCTCGAAATTAAAGCAGCACAAGCTGGAGAAGCCCGGCACTTCCCCGCTCGATTTCGCGTATAATATTGATCTGTCACCAAATGGTGTCTGTCGCGTATCTGGTGTGCGGGGCCCGGAAGTATCCCCTGACACGGACAAGGAATTTCTGGATTCCGTGGAGGATGCTGCGGGTTGATGCCTCCAGATGAGCCCGGTTGTCGATGACCTTGTCGGCGAGTTGACGTTTGAGGTCAGCTGAGGTCGGCGTTGACG